>CAZCUL010000074.1:0-7177 GCA_964501475.1 uncultured Verrucomicrobiota bacterium
TCCCCCGGCTTAAAGCCGGGCGCGGGCGCGGCGGCCGCGGGGGGGGGGCCGGGCGCCGCCCCGCCCGGGGCGGCCTCCGCAGGAACCGCCTCTTCGTAAATCGCATCCTCGGGAGCGGCTTCGTATTCGTGTTCGGCATAACCCGTCTGCAGGCGGGTGGGCAGGCAAAGAAAAAGAATCGGCCCCAGGATCGGAGCTACCACCGCCACACCGCAGACCGCTGCCGGATGGTAGTTCCGAAAGATCGACACCTCGTAAGCCGCGTACAAATTCGCCGCGTAGATCAAGAGCAACAAAGTCAGGGTTACGGGCGAGACGAATAATGCGCCCAACGACGCATCTTGCGCCGGCCTGTCGAGGCGCCGCCCCGGCTTGATGACAATGGGGGGCGTTGTCTCCTTCTGTTCCTCTACCTCATCCTCCGCCGGAACGAGCAAACCTTCGACGAAGGGCTTCGCCTGCGAATACCTCATCAGTTCACGCAGGGCTGCTTCAGTGAACTGGTTCCAAGGCACGCGATTGGAAAAGCTGTTGTCCTCCTTCCTCACTACGACTCCCTGCGCATTGAAGGAAATGGGCTCGCCCACCAGCACATCCCCATTTGCCAGAGGAAAAGACGCCGCGCCCGCGACGCCGCAGAGCCAGCCATAGACACTTCCGAGAATGAGGCAGAATGCCAGCCTGCGAATCATTGGTATTCATTAGCAAAGCCCCTACTCCATAGGAAGAATTTTCTCCCTTCGAGAACTGGAAAGTGCCCGTGAGCCGCGGACCAGCCAATCTCGCCTATTGGCAAACCGGTTCGTCCTGCAGTCTCCTTCTCCGTTCTGCGGCGAGCCAGGATGGGAAGTTGCGCGGCGCGAGGGATTTCTCGTGTCAAAGACAGGCAGTGTCATGGCCTTTCAGTGCTTTAACCTTGTTTTTTGCGAAGGCCGTTTACATGATTTGATTAGCCGTATTTACCCCAGGCTGCGGCATGGGCACGGCGACCGAACGCATGCCGTTATCATTGAGAGACGCGTCCACGTGGAGCATCCCGTGGAAATCGAGGCAAAAATTCAACAAGAGTGACGTGATTTCGCCAACCGCTGAGTCTCGGCGCCATTCGCTTTGGGGGCTTGTGGTGGCGCTTGCGCTTTACCTCGGGTTGGGAATTCCGGCTGCGCTGGCGCAGTTGAACCAGATCAATCTCGACGCGGTCGCTTACTTCCGGCACGCGCTCTATTTAAGCCAGGGAGATTTCGCAACATCGGTCTCCGGATACTGGAGCCCGCTTTTGACCTGGTGTCTGGCTCCTTTCATCGGCCTGGGAATGGACAGTGTGGCGGCGGCCCGCCTTGTTCTCGGCCTGTGGGGCATGGCCCTGGTGATAGTGTCCTGGCTCTTTCTCCGGAAGTTCGCGGCGATTCACCCGGCTATGCAGTTTGTCATTCTCGTGTTGATCGCATTGCAGGCCATCGGCTGGAGCGTCGGCATCATCGCACCCGATGTGATCCTGAGCACCTTGTTGCTCGCCTATGGCACATGCACGGTTTCCCCCGGCTTTGCCACAAACCGGCGACTGCAAATCATCGCGGGGCTGCTGGCGGCGCTGGCTTATCTGGCCAAATCATATGCCCTTCCGTTTTTCCTGGCGCACCATTCATTCGTCGTAATTTTGCATTGGTGGAAGGAGAGGATTTCATGGCAGGCGGCTGCGAAAATGTGGCTCACGGGCTTTTTGGCATTTCTGGTTTTGGCGGGCCCATGGATCGTTGTGCTGTCGGTCAAATATGGGCATTTGACCTTCTCGACGGTGGGCCGCGTGGCGCATTCCATCGTAGGCCCGCCCGACATGCCGCGGGGTCATCCCAACGAGCAACTGCGCGATCCGCCGGAGGGCCGCGTGACGGTTTGGGAAGTGCCGGAAGTCCTGCCTTACAACCACTGGTCGCCGTTCCAAAGCATGAGCTATTTCAAGCATCAAGCCGCGTTGATAGTGGATAATGCGACCCGGATCATTCGCACCATCAATGAATTTGACTGGTTTCATTCCCTGCCCGGCGGGTTGCTCCTGGTCGCTTTGTTCCTTTGGGCGCTGGAGGGGCGCCGCTTCGGTTTTCAGGGGTTCTGGATCTTCGGCACGGTTGGAATCTACGCTGGCGGCTTTTTGCCAATCCACTACGAAGCGCGCTACCTGAACCCCATGGTCTATCCGCTCTGTGTCGTCTACTTCTTTCTCGGTCTGGACCACGCGCGCAAGACGTTTTGGAGCCGTGAGAATCAGACCAGGCTTGCAGACTGCGCCAGCGCTGCCTTGACGGCAGTTGTCATCCTCTCGTTCCTTTATCCGGCTTTCCACGAGGCAGGCACTCTGATTCGGAAGCCTTCGTCGTCTCTTTGGCGCCGTGTGGCCGATCGCCTGGAACGGGATCAAGACCGGGGGGCCATTGCGGCAACTTCCAATCTGAAGCTGGTGGGCACCTTTGCGGCCTACGAGGCAGACCGGCAATTCGCCGGCGTCATCAGCGGAGCCAGTGTCGAAGAAATCGAAGAATCATTGGCCCGGCACCGGGTCACGGTAATCCTGGCGCCGCCTTACTGGGAATTGGCGGACCATTTCCGGGCGCGGGCTCCATGGCGCTTGGACACCGCTCTCACCGGCGGGAAGCAACGAGTGGAAATTTACAGACGGGAGCCCGGTCCAACCTCATCGGAACCCTGATTTCATGATGGCGAGGTCATTCTTCCCAGCGAACCGCCGGAGCCTTCGTGAGAAGCTCGCTTTTGAGTGGGAACAGGATGTCACTGCCTGCGGTTAGCTGCTACGGCTTGAAGGCACGAACCGCACCGAGCCGTTCCAACCGCTTCAACTGCCAGCGAGCGCCTGGCTGAGGCACCCATTCGCCGGACCGGCCCAAACGATCCAGAACCTCCGGGTTGGCGATGGCGTCCGGTAAAGCGCCAGTGCAGATTTGAACCAGAGCAGCCGCAGCCCTCTGCTGCAATTCAAGCTGAGACTCCTCCGAATACCAGGCAGTGTGATCGCTTAAGATGATCTTGGAATGACAGCGCAGCGGCGAACCATTCGGCAATGGCTCGTCTTCAAACACATCCAAAGCGGCATACGAGAGACCACCTTCATCCAGAGCCGCCATTAACGCCTCCGTATCAATCACCGGGCCGCGGGAGGTGTTGACAAGGATCGCACCACGCTGGCACAGGGCCAATGTCTTTCTGCCCATTAAATGTCGCGTCTCCGGCAGGAGCGGAGCGTGCAGCGTGATGTAGTCCGACTCGCGCAGCAATTCATCGAGCGGCCTGAGCTCAACGCCAAGCCCCGCCGCTTCGGAACGCTCCACAAACGGGTCTGCCGCCAGCACCCGCAAATCCCAGCCTGCCATCTTCCGGGCCACCGCTCTGCCAATCTTCCCAAAGCCCACAATGCCCAGCGTCTTGCCGGCCATGCGGTGGATCGGCTCCTCGCGGTGCACGTCCCAGCGGCCCGCTCCCACTTTCTCGTGCGTCCCCACAATTCTTCGAACGCAGGCCAGGAGCAAGGCGATCGCATGCGACGAAACTTCATCGATGCAATACGCCGGAACATGACTCACGACGATGCCGGCTTCGGTGGCGGCCTGCATATCGACGTTATCAGTCCCGATGCCGTAGCGGACGATGCCCCGGCAGCGACGGAAGCGGCAGATCATCTCCGCAGTGACTTCAATGCGGCGGAATAGAATCCCGTTTGCGTCTTCACAAAGGGAGAGCGCTTCGACAAGAGGCAGTTTTTCCGCGTCGATGAATTCTCCGCCCGCATCCTCGATAATCCGGCGCTCGTGTTCCGTGGATGCGTAACCATGCTCGATCAGAACCGCTTTGAAGCTGGGCATGGCGGAAGTGTAACCACACCCGCGCTGCGCTTCCAGAACGCTTGGGCTTGCTTGCGAGGGATTACTTATCCCTGACTGGCAACCGCCCCGAGCATACCAAACGCAAGAAGGGCTATAAAAACGATCAAGCCGATGACTGCCAGCACAACCGAAATGATGCCGCAGATTCTGCCGGCGTTGGTCAGTGATCGCCCACTGGGATCCATGGTCCCTGCATCCATCTCCCTGAGGTCGCCATTGCCCATTATCCACGCCGGGATGCCTGTGAAGATACCGCACATCACAAGGCTTAGGATTCCCAGCACCAGTATCAACGTCCCACGATGCGGTTTCATAAAGTTTTGAGGTCCGGCCCTCTCTTATGATTCTGAACTGCATTTCGCAAGCTCAATTACAGAGTATCGAATATCTCAAATATCTCAGGTGGCCTGCCATCGCCCGGGTGGTGTGCGGTCCATCTCCTGTCCCTGCACCTCGGGGGGAAACACACCTGCCTGGATCCTTCAAGGGCGCTGCAAGATGCCCTCTGCAAGGGTTTTTGATTGCCATGCGCTCTGATTCCTGTATAGACTGCATCATCGGAAAAATTCCCGAACATGGAGGGCAACGGGGCCACAACCAATATGAAACCAAAGTCGTATCTTCTCTCACTGTTTTTCGTCGCGTTCGCGGTCTTTACCGCCCCCGGACAGTCCGCGTTCGAATGTTTTCTCCGTCTGGATACCGTGCCCGGCAATGCGCAGAATTCGTTTCATCGCGACGAAATCGTGGTGCTGGCGTTTTCCAGCGGCATCACCAACGCCGCCGGTGCCGCCCGGCCAACCTTCCAGGACCTGACCGTGCTCAAGCCTGTGGATCGGGCGACGCCACTGCTCGCTTTGAAAGCCGCCCGCGGCGAGAGCATCAACGAAGCGATTCTGACCTGCCGCCAGGTCGCATCGCCCAACGCCATCATTTACCAATTGCGATTGACCGACGTGGTGGTCAGCAGCACGCGCACGACCGGCGATGCGCTTCAAAACGTCTTGCTGGAGGAAGTGACCCTTCGTTACGGGACGATTCGATGGGAGGTAACGCCTGTTCTGCCTGACGGACGGCCGTTGGCGCCGGTGCGCTCCGGATTCGACGTGACCAACAATCGCGCGCTTTGACCAACTCCCACCAACCCGAAAGCAAGCGGTGATGACGCGTCTGCAAACAATTTGGCTGGCTATCCTTCTTGCGAGCCTGCTGCTCGTTCCCGCGGGGAGATCGCCCGGCGCGGCTTTCGTTGAATTGGAAGGCATCCCCGGCCAATCGACCGATCCATCCCATCCGGATTGGATTGAAGCGGAGGGGCTGGCATTTGGCCATACGCGCGCTCCAGGAACCGGCGCGCCGGCATTCGATCAGGTCGCGATTGTGAAACGCCCGGACAGGACCTCCGCGGCGCTGGCGCTTGGTGCGGCCAGCGGCACGCCCATTCCGGAAGTGCGAGTGGAGTTTTCCCAGGCGACGACGAACCGGTCACGCTTCTATCGGGTGGAGTTGAGTAACGTGCGCGTATTGGCGGCGTTCCTGGACAGCGCAGGCACAACCAACCGTTTGCTTGAACGCGTCTATTTTTCTTTCGACCGCATCTCCTGGGCCTACGCGGATCTACCGTTCGCCACTTCGGATTCGGCGGACACGCAAGCGTTTTGGGACCTGACCCGGAACGAGGGCGGCGGCCAGGCCCAACCGGTATTTCGCGTAACCTGCGAACCGAAGGATGCCACGACTCTGCGGCTCTCCTGGCCAGCCAGGCAGGGCAGGACCTATCGAATCCTTGCCAGTTCTGCCGTCACCGGGCCTTATGCGCCCATTGACACGATCACCGCTGAGGACGATGGCGCTGCTTCCAGAGACTTTCCGAACTCCGGCCCGATGCAGTTCTTTCTTGTCGAGGAGGGGCCGTAACGCGGGGTTGGGTCCGAAATTTCGCAGGAGCGGCCCTCCCGAAGTCCGCGCCATATCTTCAAAGGTCAGGGGTCGTTCTGCGCGATTCGCTCCGCCGGCAGTGAAGCTTCACGTAACCTCGCGGAGAGGCTTTGATTCTTGCCCGCAGGATTGATCTCCTTCTCTCTCTGCCTGACACTTCTAAGAGACTCTCGCGCCCCTTCACAACATTCCGCGAGGGCTTGGAAACGAAGGCGGGGAGAGCGCGGCTCATTTAACGTGTTTGTCACAGAACTGCCAAGGGGACGCCACGAAGCCGGCCTAGGTTGGCGCCGTCATCAACGACTCAATTGTAAACATCATCACCGAAGCATTGTTGTTATGAAACGATTCATCGCACTCAGCCTAAGCCTCCCTTTTGCCCTGGGGTTGTCGGCATTGCCCGCGAGCGCTGCTACAAACCAGATCACGGATGCGGATATCACGGGCACGGTCCACTGGCACAGGACCAACGTCTATGTGCTCAACGGGTTGGTCTTTGTTGAAACCAACGAAGTTTTGCACATCGAGGCCGGCACTGTCATTAAGGGCAAACCGGGCCAGGGCGCTTCCGCCAGCGCGCTCATTGTCGCGCGCGACGGAAAGATTTTCGCTGAAGGGACCGCCACTGAACCCATTGTTTTCACGGCCGAAGCCGATAACGTCGCCGACCCTTTTGATTTTGGGCCGACGGATCGCGGGCTCTGGGGCGGACTGATCGTTCTGGGCAACGCCACTTTGAACAGCCCGGTCGCCTCCGGCACGCCCATCACCGACAACATCGAGGGCATTCCCGTCGAGGAAACACGCGGCATTTACGGTGGCAACGATGACGATGACAACTCGGGCGTGCTCCGCTATGTCTCGATACGTCATGGCGGGAGCAACATCGGCGCGAACAACGAGATCAACGGCCTGACTCTTGGTGGCGTCGGTCGCGGCACGACCGTCGAATTCATTGAAGTCTTCGCAAACCTCGACGACGGCGTCGAATTCTTCGGCGGCACGGTGGACACGAAATATCTCTCGGTCGCCTTCTGCGGCGACGATTCGTTCGATTACGACCAGGGCTTCCGGGGCAAAGGCCAGTTCTGGTTTTCCATCGCCGACATTGACGCCGACGCGGGTGGCGAACACGACGGCGATATCGACGACTTCACCAAGCTGCCGCTCTCGAACCCGACGATTTACAATGTGACCTACATTGGCAACGGGGCCTCCTCGGGCGTGGCCCACCGGGCCCTGCGGATTCGGGAGAACGCCGCGGGCAAATATTATAACAGCATCTTCACCGACTTTGGCGGGGACGGCATCCTGATCGACAACACCTCCACGAACCAATTGAACAA
>CAZCUL010000075.1:0-9306 GCA_964501475.1 uncultured Verrucomicrobiota bacterium
CATTCGTGACTTTTGGCGCAGGTGCGTTTTACGTCGGTAATAGGGCTCTATCTGCGCTTTCGTTGTTTTGCCGTCATGCACCCACACGAAGCAAAACGAAACTTTTGTGTCAGGAATTGTCAGGAGCCCTGTGTTCCGTTAATCAGCTCACAACGATCCCTAATAAACCGGCGACATCGGCACGAAGACCTTCCTGAAAATCGTCCAGCCCCGAAAAGAATCGCGGCTCTACATTAGGCGGAAGAAGGACATTGCCATGTTCCATTGATTCGAAATCGCCGCGAACGACGTAAATGTGCCCTGATGTTCCACGCTTGATGGCCTCGCTAAGTTGAGCTAGAGCCCAATCATCAGGAAGTATTCCCTTCTGACTTTGCGCCAGAACGGCAAACATTGCCTTGCAACGTAAGAGATCGCGTTCTGCCTCAATATTGAAGTTCGTTGTCCTTTCGGGCGGGCGTTGTTCGAGGGCACTAAAGGCGATTGGCTCCAATCCAAAGCCAGCTATGATTTGGTGAGCCGCACCCATGTACCGCGCACCCAAGACCTTTGTGATGCTCATAAATACGGCATCACCGGCCTTCAGAACTGGCTCACGTGGCATGAACTGGGCGGGAACTTTGAAGTCAATCAGACTTCGAAGCCTGCGAGGTGGCTTTGGATTGAATTGCTTTCATGTGGGCAATTCGCTGCTGAATCAATGCGTGGGTGCCAATGTCTTTTCGGTGATAGACAGGTCCCCCTACGGCGGCGGCGGCCTCTTCTGCAATCGTCTCAGCCTCATCCAAGTCTTTCCCGATTCCGACAAACGCAATCGCTCGTGAGCCGCTCAGATAAATCCCATCCGGCTTTTCATCAACCGCAGCCAAATACATCTTCAACTTGTCGGAGTCCTTCGGAACATGCGTCAAATCGATGCGAACTCCTCTTACCGGGTTTTCCGGGTATCCATCGGGAACGATGTACTTGCAGACGGTGGCCAAGCGGTCAAATACGATCGGCAATTCATCAAGGTTCTCTCGAATGATCGCCTCGCAGATGTCAACGAAATCCGTTTTCAGGACAGAGAGAACGTTGAGGGTTTCTGGATCGCCAAACCGGGCGTTATACTCCAATAGCCGTATCCCGTTTCGCGTTGCCATGAAGCCACCGTAGAGGATGCCTTTGTATTTAGTTCCTGTTTCGGCAAACAGAGCGCGAGCAACCGCTTCGTTAATAGCTCTGGCCTCCTCAACTTGATGTGGAAGAAGAAAAGGCAGACTGTGATCCTCGCAAGAATAAGAACCCATGCCGCCGGTGTTCAGGCCTGTATCCGCTTCACCCGCTCTTTTGTGATCCTGAACAACGACCATGTGTTTTACGTGCGTGCCATCACAAAACGACTGAAGACTAAACTCTTCGCCATCCAACTTCTCTTCGATCACGACTGCTTCGTGTCCATCGCGAAACAGCTCCTCACAGTAGGCGACCGCTTCTGCAACCGAAAACAGATGCGCATCGGAGATCTTGACGCCCTTTCCGCCAGTCAGACCGTCAGGCTTCACGACGTAGCCGTCCAAGCTCCGAATGTAAGAGGCGACTCCGTTTACGTTCCGAAAAACCCTATATTCGGGATTACCTGGAATCCGATACTTAGCGACGAGCTCACGCGTAAACGCCTTGCTGGACTCCAGCCGAGCAAGCGACTTTGTTGGTCCGATACAAGGGATACCCAGTTTGCCTTGGATTGCATCAACCACTCCCGCAGCAAGCGGCTCCTCGGGGCCGATTAGAACAAAGTCTGGTTTCTCTTCCCGGGCGCGATTAAGAATCTGTTCAATGGCACCTTCGCTTAGGCCTTTGCCATCCGACAACACAGGCACGGCCCCACCTCTTACGTGACCACTTGCCTTCAGGCGTTGGATGATCGCGCTTGTTCTACCGTCTTTTCCAATGACTGCTGGTTTAATCATCGTTCCAATTCTCCAATTTAGTTTACTGCCGCCTGCCGGCGACAGCCAATTGAGTAACGGAAGAACGTACGTGCCCTTGGCACAGAATGGCCAAATAGAGCCCGAGCACAGCATATGGCGGCTGCGAACATGTTGAATAACTAGAACCTACCCAGCAGGAGCATCAGCCTTCACGCCTCAATTGCGTTAATGAGCGCCTTGAAAGCTTCCAAAGTGTCGAGAAAAGCTCCACCGTGCATTGTGGCCGAACTCTCTTGATACACCATATGTAGGCGCAGGATGTGGAGGGTGGAGGCGATTTGTCAAGCGCTTTTTGCTCCGCATTATTCACACGATTGTAACTACAACCGGAAGCAAAAGCATTGGATGACAACCACCGGGATGTAAGGCTCAACTAAATAGCGCGCCACCACATCGGCATCAGCATTGCCGAACGCCCAACACCAGGTTTGCTGGCGCGGCAGCGCCCAAACTTCCAGCCGGCGCCGCGACGGCGGACGCTCCCGGCAAATCCTCAAGCGCCTGCCACAGGCTGGCCATGTCCCTCCTGGCGCTGCTCACCCAGGTAGTGAACGACCGTGTAAGCGTCGCAACCTTTGGTTGGCGTGCGGTAGATTTTGACGATGGTATGGCCCCTTTGACCTCCATTGGAAACTTTGGCTTCGACATGGGGCGATTCTGTCAGGAAGCCAAGCACTTTCTTCAGATTCCCTAGAAAAAGTGGTGGAGGCGGCGGGAGTTGAACCCGCGTCCCATGGCAATCTCTCCAAAAGCGACTACATGCTTAGCCGAAAGAGAGTTTTCGACTGCTGGATAACGTTTCGGCGGCGAATCCAGCAGCTTAGCCGGCATGAAATAATCTCAGGAACCCGCGCGCCCACTCCGCGGTTTCCCCAGCCTGCTATGGCGTTCATCCGGCGTAGCAGGCGTCCACCAGTGAACGTCGCGGCGACATTAGGCCGCGAGAGCTAATTCTTGGTTAGCAATTATTTTTGGTCCGATGATTAACGAGGCCCACGAACCATCCTCGGCATGCCGCTCTTGGCGCGTTCACCAGGTCGAAACCGGTACGCCCCCAGAACGAACATTGCCAATATTGCGAAGGATGCCCCCCGGGTCAAGCGCAAGCGCAAACTCAAAAAATGTCCCCCATTCGTCGAGACCGGGACCGTCCGGTGAAGAGCAGGCTTTTCTCCCCACAGAATCATGCTATCTTATGCACCTGAAAATTAGAAAAAGTTGAAAGGATTAGTCGCTACAGCAAATTCGAAGATCGAACGCGTCTTTCTCGTCGGCGCGGAATTGAAGACGCGTTCATTGTGGGACCTGCAGGATTCTCTCGACGAATTAAACCAACTGGCTCTGTCGGCTGGCGCCGACGTGGTGGGAAGCGGCACGCAAAAGCTCGAAACGCCTGTTTCCGCCACGTTCATCGGCCGCGGCAAAGCCGGTGAATTCGCGCAGACGTGCCGCCGCAATTCGGTGGATACAGTCATCTTCGACGACGAACTCTCCGCGGCCCAGAGCCGCAACCTCGAGCGGGTATTCGAGCGGAAGATTCTGGACCGGACCTCGCTCATTCTCGATATTTTCGCTCAACGAGCGCGAACGAAAGAGGGCAAGCTGCAGATCGAACTCGCCCAACTCCAGCATCTCCTGCCGCGCCTGACCCGGTTTTGGGGCCACTTGTCACGGCAAAAAGGAGGCATCGGAATGCGGGGCGATGGTGAAACTCAATTGGAGACCGACCGGCGCCGTGTCCAGGACCGGATCGCCCGTATTGCTCGGGAATTGGATGAAGTGCGCCGTCACCGGTCCACTCAGCGAGCCGCACGGCAGCGCAATCATTGGCCGCTGGCCTCGATTGTGGGCTACACCAACGCGGGAAAATCGACTTTGTTGAATCGGCTCACCGGCGCGGCTGCCACTGCGGAAGACAAGCTTTTCGCGACACTCGATCCGATGACGCGCCGGTTGCGCCTGCCCACGAATCAGAACGTGCTCCTGACCGATACCGTAGGTTTTATTCGCAAACTTCCGCATAGTCTGGTGGAAGCGTTCAAAGCGACTCTCGAAGAGGTCACGCAAGCGGACCTTCTTCTGCACGTTGTTGATTTGAGCCATCCTCAGGCTCCGGACCAGATTTCCGCGGTGAATGCCGTTTTGGATGAAATTGGCGCCACCGGCAAACCGACGCTGATGGTGTTCAACAAAATTGACTGCCTTGCCACCGCTGACTTGCTGGAGCGTTACCGGCAGGAACATCCCCATGCTGTTGGAATCTCAGCCAAAGACGGCAACGGTCTCGATGAATTATTGAGCGAGCTCGGGACGCTGCTGCGTCCGGTGCGCGAATGCGTGGACCTGGCCATTCCTCACGATCAAGCAGCGGTCATCGCCAGAATGCACGCGGTGGGCCAAGTGGTGGAACGGGACTATGGGGGTGAAAAGGCCCGGTTCAAGGCCCGAATTCCGCCGCATTTTCTGCACGAGTTCACACACTTCATTGTGCCGGACGGGCAGGCTCGGGTTTCGAGGTCCAAAGGGACCGAGTCAGAAAGCGCGGTCTGACCGGCCGGAAAGATCGATTGTTTTCCGGTGGCGACATCCAAGGGGGGTGCTATAAGGGCTCCGCCAGCGATGAGCAACCACACGCGAATCAAAGACCTGCCCAGCAACGAACGCCCACGCGAACGGCTCGCGGAAAAGGGGGCGGACGCTCTTCGGAACAGCGAACTCATCGCGATCCTTTTGCGGACCGGATCGCAACAGGCTTCGGCGGTGCAACTGGCAGAGCAGTTGTTGACCAAGTTCAAAGCGCTGGAAAGCCTTGCGCGCGCTTCCTTGGAGGACCTGCAGGAAATCAGGGGCGTGGGCAGAGACAAGGCCGTCGCTCTCAAAGCTGCTTTTACGCTGGCGCGCCGGATGGCCCACGAGCTCCGTGATGAGGCTCCGTTGCTCGAGACGCCCGAACAGGTGGCGACGCTTTTGCGCGAGGATAACCGCATGTATGGCGTCGAAAAGTTCCAAGTGCTTTTGCTCAACACGCGGAGAAGGTTGATCCGCGTAGAACCGATTGCGGATGGCACGCTGGATACGTTGCTGGTGCATCCGCGTGAGGTCTTCAAATGCGCCATCAACGCGAGCGCGGCCGCGATCATTCTCGCGCACAACCATCCCAGCGGCGATCCCACCCCCTCGGAAGCGGACGTTAGAGTCACACGCGACCTGATCCGGGCCGGCCAACTGCTGAAAATCGAAGTCCTGGACCACATCATTTTTGGCCGGGCCGGCGAAGGCCGGCCCCGCGACTATGTGTCGCTGCGGGAGCTCGGCTATTTTTACTCATGATGATTCATCCCACTGCGGTCATCGATCCAAAGGCCGAATTGGCCAGGGACGTTTCCGTGGGCCCTTATGCGGTCATCGACGGGGGGGTGAAGGTGGGTCCGGCCTGCCGAATTGGTCCCCACGTTCATTTGACGGGTTCGCTTGAGATTGGCGCCGGCAATGTTTTTCATGCCGGATGCGTCATCGGGGATGCTCCGCAGGACCTCAAATATCAAGGGGAGCCGACCCGCGTTTGCATTGGGGAGAAGAACACTTTTCGCGAACACGTGACGGTGCATCGCTCGAACAAAATCGAGGAGGCTACAGTCGTCGGCTCGCACAATTTTTTGATGGCTCACAGCCACGTGGGGCACAACTCGGTGCTGGGTGATCACATCATTCTGGTCAATGGCGCTTTGCTTGGCGGGCACGTGACCGTTGCGGACCGCGCCTTGATTTCCGGCAACTGCCTCATTCACCAGTTCGTGCGGATCGGAACATTTGCCTTAATGCAAGGCCGCGCGGGCATCGGCAAAGACCTGCCCCCATTCACGGTAGCCCGTGGCGTCAATCACATTTGCGGGTTGAACAGCGTAGGGCTGCGCCGCGCCGGCTTTGATGCCGCACAACGTCTCGAACTGAAGAAGCTTTACCGGTTTCTGTTTCGCAGCCATCGCCCGTTCAGGGCCGCGCTGCAGGACGCAGAGAGAGAATTCAAAAGCCCGGCTGCCCGCGTCATGATCGAGTTCCTGGCCGAGAGCAAACGCGGAGTCTGCTCCGATACGGGAACGGGAGAGACCGAGGACGACAATGATTAAGGGAGAGAAACGCCCGCAGCTTATTTCGGCGACTCTTTATCGCCGCCGCGATCCAGGAAAACGACGCGAACGCCGCCTTTTTCCGCGGTGCCGGCAAAGCTGTCAAGAAGGGTGCCTGCAGCTTTTCCATCCGGCGGCCGGGGAGTCGAGGCGGCTTCCGCGCATTGCGGCTTGAGCGCCGACCGGAGAGCTTCCTCGACCAACTGCGCGCAGTGAATTTTCATCGGGGGCAGCGGACCGAGGTCGCCGGCGAGTTCCGCGCCGGACATGGCCAATGCTTCGTCGGCAGTCTTGCCGCGGATGAGTTCGGTCGCAAGGCTGGCCACGGCAATGGCGGTTTCGCAGCCGAATGATTGAAAGGTGGCGCGGTCGATGACTTTTTTGCCCTTCTCTTCCTTGAACTTGATCCACATCCGGAGCATTTCACCGCAACTGGAATTGCCCACGGTTCCCACAGCATCGGCCCCTTCGATTTCGCCCAGATTCCTGGGGTCACGCAACGCTTCGGCAATCCGCCTTTCCAAATCGCTTTTCATATCTGCTAAGAAACGCTTTCCAGACGATAACGCGGAATCTTTGGATCGATCTGTTTTGCCCAGGCATCAATTCCGCCACGCAGACAGCGAACGTTCCTGAATCCCTGTCCGGTAAAATAAGCAGCCGCATCCAGCGCTCGCTCTCCGCGATGATCATAAATTACCAGCAAATCCTCCCGAGGCCATTTCCCCAGAATCTCCTGCATCGTCTCCTGCGACATGCGAACCGCGCCTTCGATCCGGACGGCGTCCCATTCCTCCCGGGCGCGGATGTCCAGCAATTTCACCGAGCTGTCACGTGCCCGCAGGTCTGCCAGTTCGCGGGCGGAAATCTGCATCTGCTCGTCCTGCTCGTGGCTGGTTCGGATGTGGTCCAGAACCTCGTCAACGTTCAGACCATCATTGCGGCGACAAAGATCGTCAATCGTCTCAGTGGGCTGGAAAGCGCAACTGCTGCACCCCCCGATGTGATAACGGCGGAAGAGCGCCCGTTGCGCCCCCGGAAAAGCATCCAGGATTTCGCGCATCGTGCTCTGCGAATTGACCGCGGGTTGCGTGGCTCTGCTCATCGGCGTTTAGCTTCCAAAAAACTTTTGAATTTCGCGCACTACTTCAACGAAGCGGTCTATTTCAGCCGGCGTGTTGTAGAAGTAAAAGCTCGCGCGCGCTGTGGATTCGACACCGAGCTTCCGCATGAGCGGCTGGTTACAATGGTGCCCGCCTCGCAAGGCCACCGCGCGCTGGTCCGCCACGGTGACAACGTCGTGGGCGTGCACGTCCTTCAAGAGAAAACTGACCAGCCCGGCCCGGCCAATGTGCGGACCAAAAAGCCGGATGCCGCCCAACCGGGACAGCTTTTCGTAGGCGCCGGCGCCCAGTTCCTGATCGTGTTCGGCGATTCGACGGCGGCCGATCCGGTCGAGATAATCCATGGCCGCATGGAGGCCCACCGCGCCCGAAATGTCCGGCGTTCCCGCCTCGAACCTGTGGGGCGCATCCTTCCAGGTGCTTTTGTGGAAATCGACCGACTGGATCATTTCGCCTCCGCCTTGATAGGGTGGCATTTTCGTCAAAAGTTCCTGGCGCCCATAAAGCACCCCGATACCGGTGGGGCCGCACATCTTGTGCCCGGAAAACACAAGGAAATCGCAGCCAATTTCCTGAACATCCAGCGGTCGATGCCCGGCGCTTTGGGCCGCATCCACGAGGGTGGCGACACCGAGCTTGCGCGCGCGCTCGCAAAGCTCCGCCACCGGATTGATTGTGCCGAGACTGTTGGAAATGTGGGTGAAGGCGAAGAGTTTTACATCTGAGGTCAGCCATTCGTTCAGCCGTTCCAAATCAAGCAAACCGGTATCGGCCGTCACGGGGAGATAAAGCAGCCTCGCTCCGGTCCGCTCCGCCAGGAGTTGCCACGGCACGATGTTGCTATGATGCTCCATCTCCGTAAGGAGGATTTTATCGCCGGCTTTGAGATGGCCCAACCCCCAGGAGTTCGCAACCAGGTTGATCCCTTCGGTCGTCCCGCGCGTGAAGATGATCTCGCCCGCGCTCCGCGCATTGATGAACGTGGCCGCACGCTGACGCGCAGCTTCGAAGGCTGCCGTAGCCCTGTTGCTCAGCTCGTGAATGCCGCGATGCACATTGGAGTTGTCCTTCTCGTAATAATTCCTGAGCGCTTCAAGAACCGGTTTTGGTTTCTGCGTCGTGGCGGCATTGTCGAAGTAAACCAGCGGCAACCCACGCACTTCCTGGTGCAGAATGGGGAAGTCTGCGCGCAACGCGGCCCAATCGACCGCTTTTTCCGGCCGGCCGGTCCTGGGCAATGGCGTTTGGGTGATCATTCGGCTAGAGCAGGCCCAGTTGCAGCTTGGCTGCTTCGGTCATCATGGCCTGGTTCCAGGGCGGGTCCCAGACCAGTTCCACGTCCACTTCCTCCACGCCTTCAAGCGCAAGGAGCTTGTTTTCGACGTCTTGTTTCAACACCGGCCCCATGCCGCAGCCGGGCGCCGTCAAAGTCATTTTGACATCCACCCGATAACGGCTCGGACTGTCCAGCGGCTTCATGCTGCAATCGTAAATCAGCCCCAGATCGACAATGTTTACCGGGATTTCCGGGTCATAACACGAGCGCATCTGGTTCCAGATTTCCGTTTCAATCTGCTCGGCGTTGACCTGGCCGCCCAAGGTTGATCCGGTGGGCTCTTTCTGCACTTCAAAGCCGAGCGCGTCGGCATCCTTGCCGGCAATCCGAAACATGTTGTTGCGCACCAGCACCGTGTAACTGCCGCCCAGGGATTGCGTCACGTAGGCCTGCTCACCCTTTTGCAATGTGACCTTCTCGCCCATGGGCACAATGGCCGCCTCACAGTCGCGTGTTAAAGTAACCGGTTCGTTGCTTTGCATATGCGTTTTCTTGACGGCCCGCCGGGTCCGTTCCGCTCGAGCGGACCTTCACATGTCGCCGGTTTCGGTTGAAACCTGCTTCTGGCCTTCGACCGCGGCCATGGCAGCGTGCCAGGCTAATATGGCGCATTTCACGCGCGCAGGAAACCGATGGACACCCGCAAATGCGGCCAGCTTGCCCATTTCTCCGTCGATCTTTCCTGTTTTCACCATGTCCTGGACCTTCTCGAAAAGCTGTTTCAACTCTTTCTTGGTCTTTCCTTT
>CAZCUL010000076.1:0-3073 GCA_964501475.1 uncultured Verrucomicrobiota bacterium
CGTGAGATTTTCCAGGTGCGTGTGCAGCGTTCGAAAGAGCGTGTCGAGATTCGCAGTGGGGGAGGGAATGCGGAAGGTACGTTCGTGATGTGAACCGTCGGACAGCAACAATCGCAAGCTGATCGATTCCGCCACCAAACAGGCCATTTCCAAACGGAGGGCGATTTGCTCCAAAAACCGGCGCAGAATGAACAAAAGCGGTTCAAGTGTTTCAATCTCGCGCTCGAAGTCAGTCGCCTCCTCGAACACTTCGGGCGGCGAAGCCAGTCGCAGCGGCGAAACAGTGTTTGCTGACGCGCGCTCGAACAGTTCCAAAGCTTCTGGCCCGAGCCGCTCGACCACCTGATCTTTGTCCAGGGCGATGAATGCGCCCACGGTATGGATGCCCCATCGTTTCAGGACACCATAAATCTCGGGGGCGGGTTCCAGGCTTTCGATGGGCAGGGAGTCGAGGAATGCGCGTGATTGCTCGACCACCAGGACCGGCCGGGCCGCACGGGCGGCGTGGAAGGCGAGCAAGGGCGTTTCGCCAAATCCCGCCTGGGCGGTGAAATGGAGAAAGCTCAGGTGTTGAACGATCCTTTCTCCCAACGCCTGATCATCCCGATCCCGAAACCCCTTTAAATCGAGCGTGCAAATGCCGGCGGCGGTCATTTCAACATATGGCGAAAAGGCAAAGGCGCATTGCAGCAGCACTTCTCCAGCGGCGGATTCCTGCGATGCGGCGCGCGATTTGATGATGATATTGCCGCATCGCGCCATCGCCTGAGTGGGGGTCATGCCCTCGCTCACCCCGGCGTGGCGAGCTGGGGGTGTGATTTGAATGACCACGGCTTTGGTTGCTGGAGTGTCGATCAAGGCTACCGGGCGATCCTTCAATGCCGGATCGAGCCGCAAAATGGATTGAAGCGCAAAATCGGAGATGTAAACGACAGCGAACATCAGCCAGCCTCCGCCACCGCCGGCTCGGGCTCGATTGCGGCCTGCCGGCGATGGACCAATTCAAATTTAAGGTTCGACAGCAGGACATTCTCGCGCTCGGAAAGCTGCTTCAAGGTGAACCGGCTCGAAAGAACGACGCGTGCCTGAGCGTTGCTCACCAGCGCGTGCGGTGTGATGACGAGCAATGAGCCGGGGTTGTTTTCCACAATACGTTGGAAACGATACCAGGTTGTGGCTGGCACTTTGCGGAGTTGCGCGGACGGATTGAGCCGAAGGTCGAGCAGAAGGAGCGGCAGATTGCCGTCGCGCAGGAGCAGGTCGGCGGCTTTAAGTGCTTGCGCGGCATTTTCGCACCGTACCCAGAGCAGCCGCGACAACACTTTGTTTTCCAGCGAAGCGGGATCGAAACTGTCCTGACCATCGATGAGCGTGCTCCATTGCCGGCTTTCCCAGGCGTGACGCAACAGCCGCGCGATGAGAAGGGCGCTTCCGGATCGGCCAGGAGGACAAACCAGTTCCGTAATGGCGCTTTTGGGGAGGCCGCCCTGGAGAACGCGGTCCAATTGGCCTAACCCTGTGGAGTGAACGGAAATGGCCTTCTCGCCGGGTGCCCTCGCGATTTCCGCCAATGTGCGGAGGCCGGGAAACCGCTTCGCCAGCAGCTCGCGCAATTGAACGATGTTCCTGATGGCCTGCATACGCCCACGGTTCGCCGGAATTGAGGCGAGAGAAAAACAGCTTACCACCGCGGCAGATTTTGGAGCAAACCTGTCGCGTAAAAATTTTAAAGTAGTGACCGGCAAGAGGTTCGGATTGAATCCTCAAACGCCCCTATGGTAATCGCGCGGAACAACCCCCCGGGGCGCTGCGGCTGGGGAGAGTCGGCTCTGAAGGATGAACTACCCGGCTCACGTCGCCGGTTTGAGATCGCTGAGCATTTTGCCTTCTCGTTCAAGGCGGGTGATTTCGGCGGTGTAGCCTTCGCGGAAGGTGGGATAGCGAAACTGGTATCCCAGTTCCATTTTTAATTTACGGTTTGAGACCCGCTTGTTCGTGATGCCGCGCTTGCGCACCGGGTCGCCCGACTCATGGACGGAAGCAGGCATCGGTTTGCCCAGGGTTTCTGAAAGCCAGCGAAAGAAGTGAAACTGTGTCACCGGTTCGTCATCGACGACATTATAAATCTCGCCGGGCTGGCCATCTTTGAGAGCGGCAACGATGCAGCCGGCGACGTCTTCGAGATGGACCATGTTGAGGTAACGTTCGCCCTTGCCGGCAATGGCGGCCTGGTTTTTGAGATATTGCAGGAAGAGATGTCCGCGATCAGGCCCGTAGATGCCCGCCACTCGAAGGATCATTGCGGGAAATTTTTTCTCACGGGCCGAGTTCAAGAGCAATTGTTCCGTTTCCACCAAAATGCTTCCCGTCTCGGTGGAAGGCTCGGTGGGGCTGGATTCCTTGACGACCGAGCCATCATTTTGCCCGTAAACGCTTGTGCTGCTGGTATGGATATATTTTTGCGGTGGTGCGGCTTCGAGCCAGCTCAGTAGATTCCGTGTGCCTTCGAAGAAGACCCGGCGGTAATCCCTCGGCCCGCCTCGATTTGAGGAGGTGGTGTTGACCACCCAATCGAAGGGGGTTGGAAGTTTAGCCAGCGTTTCCGGCTGGGTAATATCGGCGGTGAGAGGAGTAATGCCCGCATTCTGCAACACGGCGGCTTCGGGCTCGGTCCTTCGCACGCCGAAGACTTCATGCCCGTCGCGCTTGAGGTGTTGCCCCGTCACCATGCCGACGTATCCACAACCGACGATTAGAACGCGCATAATTTCCACTTTAGCCGTTTCGATTCGGGGCGCAATGCAGAGGAAATTGCCCCAAGACGTTCTCTCTTTTAGTATCCTGGAAATTCGTGCAGTGCGCGAGTTTATCGGAATCGCGGCTGTCCCCAGATGCCGCAGCGCTCGTGAATGCGAAAGGCGCTGGGGGCGTCCGGCGTCCAGCGGTGCTTCGGACGCTGCGGCTGAGAGAGGGTAAGAGGGAGGTTCGGTAACCACCCTCTCCCCGTTGTCGCAATGGGGTCAATTCCCCATATTTACCAGCGTGCGTCTTTCTCGCACTGGGCGACCCCAGC
>CAZCUL010000077.1:0-7512 GCA_964501475.1 uncultured Verrucomicrobiota bacterium
GGTCGAGCCGCTGGAGCGGTTTTATCTCGACCTGATGTCGCTCGGGAATCGCCTCGACTGGCTGCAGTTGATTGAATTCATCCGCCATGCGGACAGTTTGGAAACCTTTCGAAAGCTGGCCGCGCTGACCCGGCAGATGGAAGAGGGCCTGCCGCTGCTTTACTCGGTTGTGTATGTCTCCGAGGCGCCTCATCAGGTCGTGAGCTATTGGGAAAAGTTCGGGCCCGCTGGCATGAAGGACTTGCAATACGCTCTGAAGCAACGGCAGGGCGCGGTCCGCAAGCTGGTGAAAGCGCAGGAACGGATTCACTACGCGAATTTCCGGGAAAAGCTGACCCCCTATGACCCTTTTTATTCCGTCTATCAGCCGTTGTTGCAACTGACGGCAGCGGCGCCTTCTTTGGCGATCATCATGAGATATCTCCTGCTTTTGGTGGGAGCTTTCCTGTTGGCATTGGCGGGGATGTATTTGAAGCCTCTATTTTTTGCGCCGGTCCCCGCAGAGGGGTCGGGAGGGGGCAGGTGGCTGGCGACACCTGGACAGATTGTGTTTGTCCTGTCCTTGGTCGCGTTGTTGCTATTCCTGGCCGAACCTTACCTGATTCAGACGGGTAAGGCGATGCCGGAGTTTTCCTTGCATTGGAACTATCCAATGGTAGGGGATGAGGTAAGTTCGAAAGTCGAAAACAAAATAAAGCCGTTTATGGATCAATTCACATTACTCGCGCTGGTTGCGTTCCTGGTTATTCAGGGCGTCATCTACGCGGTCTGCCTCTTGAAGCTGGGCGAAATCCGGCGCCAGCCGGTTTCGAGCGAACTCAAGCTCAGACTGCTGGAGAATGAAGAGAATATGTTCGATGCCGGTCTTTATGCGGGTTTGGGCGGCACGGTCGCCTCCCTGGTTCTACTGGCCATGGGCATCATCAAACCGAGTTTGATGGCCGCCTACGCTTCCACTCTTTTCGGCATCGTCTTTGTAGCCGTGCTGAAAATCTGCCACCTCCGGCCTTTCCGGCGTCAATTGATCCTCGACGGCCAGCCATCCCACGCATGAGCAAAGCGGTCCTCATCGTTATTTGCGATTTTCTCCTGTTAAGCCTGTTGGCTTTGGCCCGGTTCGACAGCCCGCAACAACAAGTGGCGCAGGAGCAGCCCGAAGCGCCGCCAAAGCCGCCGGAAAATCCGGGCAGCGAGATGCTCGATGTACTGAAGCTGACCCTGGAAGAGGAACGGGCCGCGCGCGAGAAGCTGGCCGAGCAGTTGACGAAGGCGGAGCAAACGCTCGAAGCCCGTGACGAAACATTAGCCGAGCGTGAAGCGCGCATTCGCCAGGCTCAGGAAGCCCTGGCCCGCAAGGAACAGGAAACCCGGAAGGTCTCGGACGAACGAGCCGCGCTCGAGCAGAAGCTGGCCGCCAAGGAAACCAACCTTGAAGCGATGCAACAACAGTTCACCGCCACGCGCAGTAATTTGGCCGCTTTGGAACGACAATACAGCGTGGCTGCGGAAAACCTGGAGTCGCTGCAGAGCCAATACGCCACCGCCCGCGACGACGCGGCCGCTCTGAAGCAAGAGCTCGCCGCGACCAGTTCCGAGGCCCGCATTTCACAGCGTGTCCTGGCCGAATTGCAAGACGACCTTCGCCGCAAGGTCGAGGAGTCGGCCGCCTTGCAGGCGCAGATGCAGGAGTTGGCCAGGAGCCGCGAGGCTGCCGAAGCGGAAAAACAGCGCCTCGCCAACCAGCTTCAGGTGACCGAAACAGAAAAACGCCTGACGACTCAGCAGCTTGAATCTCTTCGCGGGGAATACACCGCCGTTCGGGAAGAGAAAGCCAAATTGCAAACACAGACCGCCAAACTTCACGAGGACGTCACTGTGCTGGCCGAAAGCTCAGAGAAGATCGCGCAAACATCGGAAAAGCTGACTGAGGAATTGGTCAAGCAACGCCCTCTCGCCGCCAACACCATTTTTAACGAGTTCGCCACCAACCGCGTCCTGACCAGCTTCGAAGCCGCCAGGCCGGGAATCTTCGGCCAGACAGCGCGAAAGGAACAGACGGCGAAAACCATCATCGTCTCCTACGACGGCCAGCTCTACGCCATTTATCATATCGAGGACACACCGCTTTCGCTCAGTGCCTTGCCACCGGATTGGGAAAGCATGACCGGCATCCTGAGCCGGGGTTCGAGCCTCTTTGGCATCGGCCAACTGCGGTTTCTGGATCGCGATCCGCGCATTGTCGTGGTGCCGATTGGCGACACCCAGGCGCGGGCGTTGGGATGCAAGATTTACCCGGTGGCCAAGGAGCCGTTCCGTTTCCAGGAAGCCGTCCTGGTGGGGGCGACCGAAGGTTATTACGGCGAATGCCAGTTCCAGATCGATTCCGAAACACCGAATTATGTCCGCATGTATCGAGAACGCTTCAGCCGTCTCTCCGGAAAGTTTTTGCCGTCCCGCGGCGACTTGGTTTTCAGCAAAACCGGCGAATTGATTGGGGTGATGGCCAACAAAGAATACTGCGTATTGATCAATGATTTTAAATCCTCCCGGGAACTGCGCCTGGGCAAGAACCTGGCGGCGCAAAATCCCCAGTCATTGCTGACGCAGATGTATTACCAGATAACGGGTTTGCCCTCCCGGTTGCAGTAGCTCCGCGGCTTCGATCCCGGGAGCGAGGGGGGGTGTTTACCGCTTCGGAGTCTTCGCGCTCGCCACGTTTGAATAGGCCGAAATTCCGGCGCTATTGAATGCCCGGAGGCGATAGTAGTAGGTGCGGTTGGAAGCAAGGCCGCTGTCGGCATAAGCAGCGACTTGGGCGCCCACCGTGGCCACCTCGCTGAAGCTGTTCCCGTCGGTAGAACGTTCGATTCGAAAGCCGGCTTCAGTCGCCGAGTTGTCTGCCCAGGCCAAGTTAATCTGGCTCTTGGAAGCGGCTGTGGCTACCAAACCGCTCGGCGCTGCCGGCGGCGTCAAGGGAGTCGTTGCAGACGCCACATTCGAGTAATCCGAATTGCCTCCGGCAGCGCTAAAAGCCCGCAGACGATAGTAGTAGGTCATTCCTCCCTCGACCGTGGTATCTGAAAAGACCGCGATATCCGCGCCCACTGTGGCGATTTGGCTGAAATTGATTCCGTCACTGGAACGCTCGATCCTGGACCCGTCTTCATCCAGGGCGTTATCGGTCCACACCAGGTCGATTTGTGAGCCTGAAATCGCGGTGGCGCTCAGGTCTGTAGGCGCGCTTGGCGGCGGCAGCTGCGGGCCGGGCTGGGATCGAATGAAGAGATGATCGACATAGAGGCTGTCCAGCGAACGGGCGCCAGCGGTGCGGTCAGTGTCGGTGGCGCGCACATATACGGTTCCCTGCGTCGCGGCCGGCAGTGCAAACGAACGATAGCTTCCGTCGTCTTCCGTGGCGGCGACCGCGAACATCGTTGTGAAGTTCGCTCCGTCAGGCGAGTGGGCGAACACAAAGCTGTCACCGTCGGTCGTGGCAGTAGTCCAAACGCTGGCGAAGAACGTGACCGAATTGCCTCCGCTTACTTCAAATGTCCAGGTATGTTCGATCAAGCTGTGGCGTGTCGCTGGCTTGCCGCCGGACTCAACTTCGGTAATGACCTCAAGAGAACCGTCCTTTGCCCAGGTGTTATTGTAGGAGCCGGAGCGCGTGCCGGCTGTCGTGGTTTCCGCAATGGCGAGGTCGTCGATAGGCGGCAAAGGCGTCGTGGCCGAAGCTTCATTGGCATAGGCCGAATACCCGGCAGGATTAAAGGCGCGCACGCGGTAATAATAAGTGATCCCTGCCAGCAGGTCGGAGTCGGCTAACGCAGCCACATTGGCTGCTACGGTTGCGATTTCCACCCATGTCGTCGCATCTGGCGACCGTTCAACGCTGAATCCGGTTTCGTTGGTTGCGTTGTCAGTCCAGGCCAAGTCAATGCGGTTGCTCGAAACCGCCGTCGCTGTCAGAGCGGTTGGCGCGGTCGTCGGCGCGTGAAACGTCGTTGCGGAAGCCTCGGCCGCCTCCGAATCGCCAAAGCTGTTGTAGGCACGGAGGCGGTAGTAGTAGGTTGTGCCGGCGGCCAGTCCGGAGTCGAAATAGCCAGTGGCGTTCGGGCCGAGCAGTTCCCGCGGCACGTAGTTCACACCATCCAAAGACCGCTCGATTTTGAATCCGAGCTCGTCATCCGCATTGTCCTGCCAGGCCAGATCGATTTCATCCATCCAGACGGCGCTGGCGATCAGGTTGGCGGGAGCGGCCGGCGGACCGCCCGCGACAGCGCTGGCTTCGGATGAAGGCGGGCTTTCCCCGCCGTTGTTCACCGCGGTGACCACGTAAAAGTACTGCGTGCCATCGATGACGCCGGAGTCGTCATGCATGGTATTGCCCACGCCATAGGCTGTTTGGTTGTAGGGGCCGCCGCTGATTGTTGAACGATAAACCTGATAGCTCGTAGCACCGTCGCTCTCGGTCCAGGAGAGGCGCACCACATCATTGCCGCCTAGCGCAGTCAGACCGGTGGGGGCGGCTGGCGGCAAGGGCAAAGTGGTGGCGGAGGTCATGGCCGCGGCGGAATCGCCGGCCGTGTTGAACGCGCGCACCTGGTAAAAATAGGTCGTGTCCGGCGCCAGCCCAGTGTCCGAATAGGCCGCTACCTCGGGCGCGACCTGTGCGATAAGGATGTAATTGACGCCGTCCAGGGATCGCTCAATTTTAAACCCGTCCTCATCCGTCGAATTGTCGCTCCAGGCAAGGCTGACCTCGCTGGTGGAGACAGCAAATCCACTCAAGGCCGTGGGAGGATCGGGCGGTGCCTGGGGCGTGGCGCCAGCTTCGGCGGAATCAGCGCTTTGCACGCCCAATACCACGGCGGACACGACATAGAAATATGCGGTCCCATTATCAACGGTAGCGTCGTTGAAGCTCGTAACGGTCACTCCGGAAGCAATCTGGATGTAGGGTCCGCCCGAGACGGTGGCGCGTTTAACATTATAGCCGGAAGCGCCGCCCACAGGGGACCAACCCAAGCTGATCTGCGCGTCTTCGGGCGTGGCCGCGAGATTGGCAGGCGCGGGCGGCAGTGGCGTGCTGGTGCCGACTTCTACAGGCGCTGAATCCCCGCTGCTGTTAAAGGCGCGGACGCGGTACCAATAGGCCGTCGCTGGAATCAAGCCTGTATCCGCATAGGCAGTCACGTTCGTTTCCACCTCCGCGACCTGGACAAAGTCAACGTCATCGACCGAACGCTCAATGCGGAAGCCGGTTTCATTGTCCGCTTGGTCCGTCCAGCTCAGGTCAATCCGATCGTATGCCACCGGCGTGGCGGAAAGATCGCCCGGTGCGGCGGGCGGGCTCTGTGGTCTGGCGGAGACCTCGGCGGAGTCCGGTCCCTCCCCGGCCGCGCCAACGGAAGACACAGCATAAAAATATTCAGTGCCGTTGACCAACCCGGTATCGGAGTAGGAAAGGCCGGTGACGCCGCTGGCGGTCACGGTGTAGGGCCCACCGCTGACGGTGGCGCGTTTGACGTTGTAGCTGTCGGCGCCCGACGATGCGTTCCAGGTCAGGTCCACGCGAGCGTCATGCGGCACGGCCGTCAACCCGGTGGGCGCCGCGGGAGGCGAGGGGGGGTCGGTGAGGGCGCTGGCCACATTCGAGTAATCGGAATCGCCCGCGGCATTGAACGCCCGGACGCGATACCAATAAGACGTGCCGGCTGCCAGCCCATTGTCCAAACCGCCGGTCACGTTGGCGCCGACCTCCGCTAAATGGGCGAAGTTCAGGCCGTCCGTGGACCGTTCGATTTTGAACCCGTCCTCGTCAGGGGCATTGTCCACCCAGGAGAGGCTGATCTCGGTGCTGGATATGGTGCTGGCGACAAGCGCGGCGGGGGCGGCGGGGATTGAGGGCGCGGTGTTGCTCTTGATGAGGGTGAAGTAGTCCAGGGCCAGACCGTTGGTTCCCAGAAAATAGGCGTCCAGCCGGTTGGTGTTTACGTCCAGCACCATTGAGCCGAGTTGATTCAGGGAAATGAACATGCCGGGGTGATTGAGCGAACCGCCGGAGATTTTCCCGGACGAACCAGCGACCGAGTAAACCGCCCCTTCATTCGGTGCTCCTGCCGGCTTGGTGTAGGCGCCCGTGCCGTCCTCGCGGCCGCTCCCGCCGTCTTTCTTCATGGATTGAGCAAAGGTGCCGGAAGTGCCGTAATGGCCATTGAGGAGGAAGGAACGTTCGTAGGAATGGCTATGGCCCGAGAGCACCAGGTCCACGCCCTGGCTTTCGAGCAGGGGGAGGAAGTTCTGCCGCATCTGGACCAGCTCGGTTTCCGTGTCGGAATTGTGGCTGCCCTTGCTGTAGGGCGGATGATGCCAAAAGGCAATGAGCCACTCCTGCGTGGTGTTCTGGAGGTCGCTTTGCAGCCACGTTGCCATCGGTCCGCCGGCGCCGCGATCCGAGCTCATCGAGTCCAGGCAAATGAAGTGAACATTCGCGTAATCGAACGAGTAATACTTCTCGGTTCCCGAGGCGATGCCGCCGGCTTCGCCGCCGGTGGGCAGGCTGAATATTTGAAAATAAGGGAGGGTGGGGGACGGGTTGGCGGAGCCGGCCGTGTCGTGATTGCCCAGGGTTGGCCAGAGCACGGTGTTTTGGAGCACGGTCGGATACATGTTAAATACCGCCGCCTGGTGTTCCGCGTCGGTGCCGTTGTTGTAGGCGTTATCACCCAGCATCAGCCACACCTCGGTCTGCCCGCCGGCGTTGGCCTGAAGGTAACCGTTGCGCACGTTTGCCGCGTTCGCGTCGGCCGTGCCCGAATCACCCAGCACCCAAATGCGGGTCGATTTGGGACTGCCATGTGGCGGCGAGGTGATGAAGAAGTCGTTCGCATCAGCCGTGAACCAGCCGGTCGCCGTTCCCATTTCGTAGTAGTAAAGCGTGTCGGCGTTGAGGCCCGTCACCTGCACGATATGTTCAGTGGTCTGGGTGGGGTCTGAAATCAACTGGTCGAGGTTGGCCGGGTCGGTGCCGTAACGCAGCCGCGTGCCCGTGGCCACATCGGTCCGCCAACGGACAATCATGCTTGCGGGCGTGCCCATCTGAAGATAGGGGCCGCGAGTCACAACCGCAATTTCGGGAGCGTTCGTCACGGTAATGTTCACGGGAGTGGAAATGCCGCTTGCGCCCAGGTTGTCCTGCGCCACAGCCGTGATTGAGTAATTTCCCGCTGGCACGAAATTCCAGTTGAAGCTGTAGGGGCTGCTCGCATCTTCGCCGAGCTTCGTCGTTCCCTGGAAGAACTCCACTTTGGCGATGCTGCCATCGCTGTCATTGGCAGTGGCGTTGATGACAATGTTCGCCGAAGCGAGGAAAGCCGCGCCCTCCGCCGGGCTGTCAATGCCGGCCGTGGGCGGAGCATTGGTGGCGCCGGGACTGGTCACAGTGACATTCACCACTGCGGAGGTGCTGATCAGGCCAGTGTCGTCATGCGCCACAGCAGTCAGTATGTA
>CAZCUL010000078.1:0-4199 GCA_964501475.1 uncultured Verrucomicrobiota bacterium
GAGGGATGGTGCCGGCCCCTTTCAACTTTTCGGCGGCGGCGCGGGCGACCAATACCGTGGAACTCTGCTGGGAGGAGGATGCCGACAACGAAACAGGGTTTGTCATCGAGCGTTCATCGGACGGTGTGGCCTGGACGGCGATTGCCGCGACCGGCCCGAACGTGACTAGCTATTTGGATTCCTCTCTCGAAGCGGGTCAGGAATACCGGTTCCGCGCGCGCGCAACCAACCATGCCGGCCTTTCCCGCGCCTCAAACCTCGCCATGGCACGCACGCTGGACATGCCGGCTACCCAGACGATCGCAGGCGGGATTCTCACCGCTCATACGGTCTGGACCACGAACATGGGGACAATTCTTGTGACTTCGGACGTCATTGCCCCCACCAATGTGATGTTGACGATTGCCGCGGGAGCCACGGTGAAGCTGAGCAACGGCGCCGCCATTCAAGGGGTGGGAGGCATCATCAATCTGCTGGGAACCGAGAGCAACAAAGTCGTCCTTTGCCCGAGCGGGTCGAGTAATTGGGACGAGATTTCGGTGCGGGGTCCAACCGGTTCGTTGCTGATCCGGCACGCCGACATTTCCGGCGGGGCAACCCGCGTGGACGACGGAGCGATCGGTCTTCTGGAGGACAGTTACTTTCACGATTATGTGCAGGGGGGCACGCCCCTGATCGGTTCGCTGCAAGCGGAGCGGATCATTCTGCGCCGTTGCCATTTGAATCGTTATTACGAAACGCTTTTCCGCCGGACATTGACCGGGATCGAGGATTGCCTGGTCGAGAACATTGGCGGTGACGGGATCGATTTCGATGCCGCGGTGCCCGGGTCCTACGTCCGGCAAAGCACCATGCGGCATGGCAACAGCGGCAATATTGATGGAATGGATATCGGGAATCTCGGTTCGCTGACATCGTCCGGGGTGGTGGTGGAAAGCTGCCTCATTTACGACTTTCCATTCGATAAGGGGATTTCCATTGGCGAGGCTTCAACAGACATCACGGTGCGAAACTGCCTGATCTACGGCGTCGAATCCGGCGTGGCGATCAAGGACAATTCGACCGTAACGCTGCACGACAACACGATAGTGGATGCCACTTACGGCTTCAATGCGTTCGAGAAGGGCACGGGACCGGACCCTGGCCCCGGCCTGCTGACCAACACTTACAACAATATTCTTTGGGGGGACACAGAAGGCATCCGCCTCACGAACGGCTCGCAAGTTGTCGTCAATTACAGCGACATCCAGGGCACGAACTGGCCGGGCATGGGGAACATCAGTGCCGACCCGCTCTTTCTCGATCCCTCTTTGCGCGATTATCGCATTCCAGCGGACTCACCGGCCTGGGGGACCGGGTTTGAGGGCGACAATATGGGCGTGGAGTTTCCTGTGGGCGGCTTGCCGGCTCCGCCCGAAGCCTTGGAAGTAGCGGGGTATGACGGCGAACGGGCGCATTTGGCCTGGCGCGATGTCAGCGAAAAGGAGAGCGGGTTCGTGATCGAACATTCCGCCGACGGATTCATTTGGTGCCATTGCGGGGGCGCGCCGAGGAACGCGACCAATGGCATTATCGAGCATTTGGACGGCCAGGCCGGGCTCCAGTTCTTCCGCGTTAAAGGCACGAACTTCATCGGAGACTCCTTTTACTCGAACGTGGCCACGGCCGGAGGCGATCCGAACGATATGGATGGCGATGGGATGCCAAACGATTGGGAAAACATGCACAACTTCGATCCGAACGATCCCGCCGACGCTGCCGAAGATGCAGACGGTGATGGACTCACAAACCTGGAGGAATACCAGGCCGGCTCGGACCCGCGCGACCCGCAGAGCCGCCTGGCCTTCGAGAGCGTTTCCCTGGCAAACCCGGCAACTGTGGCGCTGCGTTTCGTGGCCATCGCAAACAAAACCTACAGTGTTGAATTCCGGCCTCTTCTCGGCCAGGGGCCGTGGCAGAACCTGATTGACGTTCCTGCCGGCGCCAGCACCCGCCTCTTCACAGTCAACGACACCATTCAGCCGGGCGCTTCACGTTTCTACAGACTGGTCACCCCCGCCAGCGGACCGTAGGAGCGGGTCCGCTGTCCGAACCTCGAAGGTATGGCAAAGCGTCCTCGCTGAGCCGCCCAGGCGGAAACACGACGGGGGCGGCTCGCCGGGGACGGACTCGCCCTACCGGGCATTCGGCCGTCCGCTATCCGAACTTTCCGATCAGCGGAAGAAGTCCTTTGCCTTCTGAAGAAAACTGCGGCTGATCGGGTGGACGCTTTCGTCGCAAAGCTCGGCGAACTCCTGAAGCTTGGCTCGCTGGGCCGCGTTCAAGCGAGTCGGCACTTCCACATTCACGCGCACCAGCAAATCGCCCCGGCCATAGCCCTGAATGTTTTTGACTCCTTTGCCCTTCACCCGAAAAAGGACGCCGTTTTGAGTGCCGGCCGGGACGTTGATATTCGCGCTCCCGTCCAAAGTGGGCACTTCAACTTCGCCTCCCAGCGTCGCCTGCACGAAGCTGACCGGCACTTCGCAGAGCAAATCGTCGCCCTCGCGCTGGAAGATTTCGTGCGGTCTGACGTGGAGGATCACGTAGAGGTCGCCGGGAGGCCCTCCGCGACCGCCCGCTTCGCCTTCCCCGCTGCGGCGCAAACGGGCGCCGGTATCGACGCCGGGCGGTATCTTCAGTTTAATGCGTGAGGTGCGTTCCCGCCGGCCCGTGCCGCCGCACGATTTGCAGGGCTTTTCAATGATCCGCCCGGCCCCGTCGCAGCGGGAGCAGGTTTGAGCGATGCTGAAAATGCCGCGGGTCGTCACCACCTGGCCGCGCCCGCCGCAGGTAGGGCACGCGCGCATTTTGCTGTCGCCCTCCCCGCCGGTGCCGCGACAGACGTCGCACCCGTCGAGCTTGGTAATCGCGATCTCCTTCTCACACCCATGCGCCGCTTCTTCCAGGGTCAGTTCCATGTCGTAGCGGAGATCGGCTCCGCGTTGCGGGCCGCCGGGTTCGCGCCGGCCGCCGCCGCCGAACAACTCATCCAGAATACTGCCCCCGCCAAACACCTCTCGAAAGATTTCAAAGGGATCGTGAAAGCCGCCGGCACGCGGACCGCCGCGCATCCGCGGATCAAAGGCGGCGTGGCCATATTGATCGTAGGCAGCGCGCTTCTGCGGATCGCTCAATGCCTCGTAGGCCTCGCCGACCTCCTTGAATTTTTCCTCCGCCGCCTTGTCGCCCGGATTTCGGTCCGGGTGGAGCTTCAAGGCCAGCTTGCGATAGGCCTTTTTGATTTCTTCATCCGTGACTGTGCGGTTGACGCCGAGCACCTCGTAATAATCGCGCTTGGCCATACTTTAGTTTGCGGGATGTTTGGCCACGACGACGGTGGCGGGCCGCAAGAGCCGGTCGTGAAGCCGGTAGCCTTTGCGCAACTGCTGGACCACTCTTCCTTCGGGAACATCGGTCGTCTCCTGCTGGGAAACCGCCTCGTGGATTTTTGGATCGAAAGCCTGATTGGTTGCGTCGATCTGCTCCAAGCCGGACTCGGCGAGCGCGCCCCGCAGTTGCTGGTGAATCATGGCAATGCCGGTTTGAAGCGATTCGGCAGAGGCGTTCTGGCCGGCTCCGGCGGCGGCCAAAGCGGCTTCGAAATTGTCGAGCACCGGGATGAGTTTTTGCAGCAGCGTTTCATTGGCGTATTTGGCGGCCTCGGCTCGTTCGCGCACCACGCGCTTTTTGAAATTCTCGAAGTCAGCCATCGTGCGCAGCAATTGTTCCCAATGCTGCCTGGCTTTGGCTGCCTCCGCCTTCAGTTCCTCGGTGACGTCCTGATCGGAAAGCTCCTGCCCGCCGGACGCCTCGGTTGATGAACCTGGATTGGACGGCTGACCGGTTGGCGGCGGCGCTGCATGCCCCGCCTGTCCGGGATTATCGTCGGTTGGATTGTCTGAATTTGCCTTTGTCATAAGCGACTCTTAAACGGTCTAAATATACAAAGATACTCAATTGGGCAACCCGGGAAGGAAGAAGAACGAAGATTGCGGCGCCAGCGACCCCTCCCGGCCCCGCTCGTGCCTCGCAGGAAGAGCGGGTGGATTCACGGACGCACACCCCTCGCCCCGCGAGGAACGAGTGGGGAGAGGACTGGCGTTCGTCCGGGACTATCTGGGGCTTGTCCCAAGAGCGTTATGCTCCTGAACTTTGTC
>CAZCUL010000079.1:0-5280 GCA_964501475.1 uncultured Verrucomicrobiota bacterium
GATCAGATCGGCAAAGTGCTTGCTCGTCCTGATCAATCTGCAAATCCGGGCGATCACTCCCAGCTTCCGACGCGCCTCGCAGAGTTGCAGCAGCAAGAAACCAGCGCGTAAAGCTAGACCCCTGACCCGAGTGCGTTAGGCTGTCATTAGTCTCGGCGAGGAAAACAACCGCGACGTGATCCCGTTCCCCCAGTTAAAACCGAAAAAAGGAACCGCAAATCTGCGCTTATGAGAATTGATTAGCGCCGGTGATCCGGAGCGAAAACGTTTTGTTTCGAAACTCCGGCGTGAATTGTCCATTATTTATTTAGACGCGACCCTATTGCCATTTTGCCCTCCTTTTGGAGCCAGTCGAGTCGCGGAGAGAAGACAGGCACCATGCACGCGCGCGAAAACAGGTTCGGCAGGGAGAAAGCGCAAACCAAACATCCCGACTTTCTCCGGGAGCACACGCAGGGTTCGACACTGGCGGTGAAAGTCCAGCCACGGGCCTCCCGAAGCAAAATTGGAGCACTGGCCGGTGATGAGTTGAACATCAAAGTGACCGCGCCGCCAGTGGACTCCGCGGCGAATGAAGCGGTGCTCCGTCTGCTGGCGGACATGCTGGATTGCCCGCGCGGCGCGGTGCAACTGCTGCGCGGGGCAACGGGGCGGCGCAAACTCCTTCTCATTCGCGGCCTTGCGCCGGAGGCGGTATTCGCGAGATTGCGCGACTTATAATGCTGCTACCAACTCGTCCGCGTAATCAAAGGCATGGAAATCAAGGACGAGGAGGGCCGGCGACTGCTTTTCCACGTACTGTTTTCCAGTGAAGCGCTATGGGATCGGGGCCCGTGAAACTCAAGGAGTTTAGAGCAGCTTCGCAAGCAATTCCTCGTTGGTCTTGTGCTTCTTGAGCGCGGCAATGAGCGTTTCCATCGCTTCGACGGGATTCAAATCCACCATCGTGCGCCGAAGCTTGCGCACTGCCTCAATGTGCTTGGGCGGGAAAAGCTTTTCCTCCTTGCGCGTTCCGCTTTTCGGAATGTCGATGGCGGGAAAGAGGCGCCGATCCGACAGCTTTCGATCCAGGATCAGCTCCATATTCCCGGTGCCTTTAAACTCCTGAAAGATCAGTTCGTCCATTCGCGAACCGGTGTCCACCAGCGCCGTGGCCAGAATCGTCAGCGAGCCGCCCCCCTCAATCTTTCGCGCCGAGGCGAACATCTTTCGGGGAATTTCCAAAGCGCGCGCATCGACACCGCCGGTCATGGTGCGTCCGCTGCCGCCATGCACGCTATTATAAGCGCGAGCGACACGGGTCAGGGAATCCAGGAGCACGAACACGTCTTTGCCTGCCTCGACCATGCGGCGGCAGCGCTCGATCATAAAGCGGGACAGACGCACGTGGGTTTCCAGATCCTGGTCGTTGGACGAAGCCACGACTTCGGCTTTGACCGAGCGTTGGAAATCGGTCACTTCCTCCGGACGCTCGTCGATCAGCAAAACCAGGACGTGCACTTCCGGATGATTCTCGGTCACGGCATTGGCAATTTGCTTCAAGATGGTCGTCTTCCCCGTGCGCGGCGGGGCGACAATCAACCCTCGCGTTCCTTTGCCAAGCGGCGTGACCAAATCGATGATGCGCGTCTCAATCAGGTCCGGAGCGGTCTCGAGCAGGAATTTTTCGATTGGGTCGATCGTGGTCAGATTCTCGAAGCGCACCGACTTGGTGTAATCCGAGAAGGGCATGTCGTTGACCTTATCGACCGCCTTGAGTTGCGAGCTGTTTCCACGATGGGGCGGTTGCAGGGGACCGGCCACCAGGCAGCCCTCTCGCAGGAAGCTCTTCTTGATCGTATCGGGGGTGACGAAGATGTCGGTGGGCTTGGGATGGAAGTGGTTGTCCGAGGAGCGCAGGAAACCGAAACCCTTCTCCGAGATTTCAAGATACCCCGAACCGTAATCAGTGGTGGCGCCAGGCGCGTTGCTCATAAACAGTTTGTCATTGTGATGTTGAACGGTGTCTTCTTTCGGGAAAAACCCTCTGCTAAAAGACCCGTAGTGAACTAAGAATTCTGGAAGAACGGCCGCGTAGAACTTAACGTTTTATCAAGCTGTTACGCTAGCCGGTCAGACCTTCAACGGGCGTAATTAACTGCAAATTCCAAAAGGACGCAACTAAATATTTTCCGGCGTTTTTGGGGAGTTTCCGCCGCGACCGGACTTACCCTGCCCCCGCCGGATGGCAGCTTACCGCGCGTTTTATCCTCCTACAGCCGCCCGCGCTTCCGCGGCCAGCGGGGTGCTTAAGTAACGTTCTCCGGTCGAACAGGCCACTGTCACAATCATCTTGCCCTTGTTCTCAGGACGTTTGGCCACTTCGATCGCGGCCCAGACGTTGGCGCCTGAAGAGATGCCCGCCAGAATGCCTTCCTCCTTGGCCAGCCGCCGGGCCATGGCGAACGAATCGTCGTTCGATACCTGGATACATTCGGTGATCTGGGTGTTCCCGTTCTCGTCCTTCAAATGAAGGTTCTTCGGGAGGAAACCTGCGCCGGTCCCTTGGATCTTGTGCGGCCCCGGCTTGAGCGGCTGGCCGGCGAGTGTTTGGGAAATCACCGGCGAATCCTTCGGCTCGACCGCAATGGCCTGAAACGACGGCTTGCGAGGCTTGATCATCTCGTAACAGCCGGTAATGGTGCCTCCGGTCCCGACCGCTGCCACCAGAATATCCACCTGCCCGCCCGTGTCCTCCCAAATTTCTTCCGCAGTGGTTTGCCGGTGGACCTCCGGGTTGGCTGGATTCTCGAATTGTTGCGGAATCCAGGAGTTCTTGCTTTCCCTGGCAAGTTGTTCGGCCTTGGCGATCGCGCCCTTCATCCCCTCTGCCCCCGGGGTCAACACTAACTGCGCGCCCAGCATGGCCAGCAAGGTGCGCCGTTCCAGCGACATCGTTTCCGGCATGGTCAGAATCAATTTGTAGCCCTTGGCTGCCGCCACAAAAGCGAGCGCGATTCCGGTATTGCCGCTGGTTGGCTCGACCAGCAAGGTATTCTTGTTAATGATCCCCCGCCGCTCGGCATCCTCGATCATGGCCATGCCAATGCGGTCCTTCACACTGCCCAGCGGGTTGAAGAACTCGCACTTGAGCAGGATGGTCGCCGGGACATCTGCCGTGATATGGTTCAACCTGACCAGCGGAGTGCGTCCAACGGTTTCGACGATATCGTTATAAATACGGCCGCCCATAAGAGTCGAAATTGTGACTTGGCCTTTCGGTCGGCGGATATTGGAGGAACTGTCTCGGACAGCGCAAGCTCTTTGTTGTTCCTGTAATCCGGAGAAATAACCCCGTTTATGGCCGCTTCATTTCCGGCATCAGCTTGACGACCCAACCGTCCTTGCCGCCGAAATTGGGGCTGATCTTGTTTCCACCACTGGCAGAGTCTGAGGTTCCGCTCAAAAGGAAGCCCGCATCCATCGAGGGAGAGACGGCGTAAATCGTGTCAAACCCGGCGTTGCCAAAGCATTGATCCCAAATCTTTCCACCGGTCCGATCCAACCGCACCACCCACCCGTCGCCCCCGCCAAAATCAACGCTGCTTTTGCTTCCATGAATGCCGCGACTCGAAGTGCCGCCGCCCACCATAAACCCGCCGTCTGGAGTTTGTTGAATGCTCATGGCGCGCGCAGAGCCTTCGTTCCCCTGCCCTCCATGACTTCCTTCCCACAGCTTGTTCCCCCCGGCATCCACCCGCACTATCCAAAAGTCAGACCCTCTGCGGCCCAGACTGCTCTTCCGCTCCTCCACACTGGAATCTGAAACGCCGCCCAGAACGAATCCGCCTTCATCAGCCCGACTCAGCGCAAGCAGTTCATCGTTGCCTTTTCCGCCAAAAGTTCGCTCCCAAAGCTGGTTTCCGCCGACATCGACGCGCACCAGCCAATAGTCCGTTTTACCGAAGGCCCGACTTCCGCTTTCCCCCGCAGCGCCCGAATCCGACGAGCCACCCAGGAGAAACCCGCCATTGGCCGCAGGCGCCATCGCCATGAGCCGATCCTCTCCGCTCCCGCCGAAGCCTTTCTCCCAAAGTCGCTTCCCATCAGCGTCAATGCGCACAATCCAGAAATCGTGACTGCCCTTCGTCAACGCTCTCTTTGCCGGGCCTGGGGGTGAATCCGAGTAACCGCCCAGGAGAAACCCACCGTCTGCGGTCGGCGCCAGGCATGTCATTACATCGTTGCCACTGCCGCCGTAACTCCCTTCCCAAATTTTTCTGCCCTCACCATCCAGGCGCACCACCCAAAAATCCCCGCCTCCGAAGTGATCGCTCTCCTTGTTCCCGCTCGGAGGAGATTCGGACACGCCGCCGGCGACGAATCCGCCATCCGCCGTTTGCTGGATGACCCTCAGTTCGTCGAAACCGGTGCCGCCAAAGCTGCGTTCCCAAACCTTGTTCCCTTCCTCGTCAACCCGAATAATCCAGAAATCGTCCTGGCCAAAGTTCGGCGAGCTCTTTCCGCCGCCGGCTGCGGACGCTGATCGGCCCCCGAGGATATAACCTCCCTCCTTTGTTTGTGCCGCGCTCTGAATTACGTCGTCGAGTTGCCCGCCAAAAGTGCGTTGCCATCCAACACGCGGAGCCGGGTGACGGGTGCTCGTGCTGGCTTGGAGAATCAGCAGCGCAAAACCGAGGAAAAGTAAAATCGCCTTGTTCATCAAAGAAACCAGCAGGAGCCGGGAACGCCCCCGGACTCCCACTGGTGTTCCACGTAGTTCCTACAGCCCTGTAAGCTAATACCCTCGCGCCGCCGAACCAATTGAGACAAGACCGGTTCATCGAATCGGCAAGCCTACGGCAGGACTTCTAGGGGATTTCCGGTAACGGTTGTTTTGGCGTCATCAATCGCTCCTCCTCTTGATGCGTGTCCCCGAAATGACTATATGGTGAACGAGGATCGAGCTTGGCCACGATTACGGTCGTTCGCCGGAGCGGCATCAACGCCGCGGTCTCTGTTCGGTTCGAATTCGCGGCAATGGATTTTGGGTTCAGGCCACGCGCGCGCGACGCGCATACCCGTCCCGCCAGCGCGGGGATGCTCCCTCGTCGCACCTCGCCAGAACCCAAAAGCGACGCCACGAATGCATAGGCATTTCGGGGACACCACAGTAAGCTCGGAGCCAGCATGACACCGTCGGCGCCAGCATTTCAGATCAAACCGCGGACCACACCGCCCCGGCAATCCCTGAACGCGGCCTTTTCCCTCATCGAGCTTCTGGTGGTGCTTGCGATCATT
>CAZCUL010000080.1:0-3112 GCA_964501475.1 uncultured Verrucomicrobiota bacterium
CTCTGGTAGTTGCCGCCGCCATTGGTTGGCCAGCAGTGATTCTTGCCCTGATCGCCTGTATTTGGATTTGTTTGCCGGTGGTCCTGTTCATTTCCGAGCCACCATCACGCCCAACTGGCGGGTTGCCGGGCCCGCCCGTTCTCTCAGGAATGACAGCGGTTCTCAAACGGAGAACGGTCTGGCTTGGCCTGCTGTTTGCGCTGACCGCGGCGGCAGGTTTTGAAGTAACGGGCGCGCTGGCCGGGCCGATGCTGGTGGATCGCGGCCTGGATCAAAAGGTTGTTGGCTGGGTTTTGGGCGTGCCCGTCGTGGGCGCGACCATTGCGGGAGGTTTGCTCGGTGGCTTCCTGGCGGATCGTTTTGGCCACGGACGAGTTGTCATGGCCGGCATGGCCAGCTTTTCCGCAGCGGTCCTGATGGTTGCCGCGGCCAACCCAATCGACGCGCTTCCGCCGGCGATTTTTTTTGGATTGTTAAGCATCCTCTATCTGTGCATTGGAGTCTTCACCGCTGCATCCTATGCATTGTTTATGGACTTGAGCCGTCCCCCGTTGGCGGCCACTCAATTCAGCGCTTTCATGGCGGCGACGAATGGATGCGAGGCTTGGAGCGTTTGGCGAGGAGGGTGGCTCGCCGCCAAATTCAGTTATAGCACGGCGTTTATTGCCATGACGGTCGTGTCTTTATTGTCGCTGCTGCTGGTGAGCCCTCTACTGGCTTTGGCGCGCAGAGATCGAATCGAGAGGAAGGCGCCTGCTTCGGGGACGGATTGACTTCCTGGCCTTAGCGCAGGCGCCAGGTGATGCGCGCCTTGTTCAGGTCGTAAGGGGACATTTCCATCTGAACACGGTCTCCAGCCATAAGACGAATGAAGCGCTTGCGCATTTTGCCGGAAATGGTGGCGAGCACTTGATGCTTATTGTCGAGTTCCACTCGAAACATGGTCCCCGCCAAAACCGTGACGATACGCCCTTCGACCTGAATATGCTCTTCCATCCAATTCCTTTCCCAAGCCGGCTCACGATTGCGCGCTCGATCTGTAGGGGCGGCGCGGCCCGGAGCAAGCAAACAAATAAAAGAGGGGTCCAGGCCACCCGGACCCCGAAAAACGAATTGGTAAGCTAAGAGGCGTTAATAGCGGTTCCGCCGTCCTCCTCCTCCTCCGCCACCACCGCCACCGCCACCGCCGTATTCACGACGCGGCCCGCGCCCGCCACCGCCACCGCCTGACCCTTCTTCCTTCGGACGCGCCAGGTTCACGGTGAGATTACGTCCATCGAGGCTGGCGCCGTTCATGGCGTCGATTGCCTTTTGCGCCTCCTCCGGCGAACCCATGGTTACGAAAGCAAAACCGCGCGGCCGGCCGCTCATGCGGTCGATCATCAGGTTCGCCTCGATCACGGTGCCATGCGGAGCGAAGGCGTCGTAAAGGTCGTTCTCTGTGGTGTTGAAGGAGAGATTCCCAACAAACAATTTTGAGTTCACTATTTATTCTGTCTTCAGACGGTTCTTTTCTTCCCCAGACTGTTCCCGACCATCGGGTCTCAAATCATCACTGAACTAAGTCAACTGAAGATTTCCATGCCCTGAAGGACAAGTTATCTGACCGACGCGCCCAGCATGCCGCTTTCCGCTTGAATGGCAAGACCAATTTCCTGTTCTTTTACGGCGCCGTAAGCCCTTCTCTCCGTGCCAATAAGCTATAACCTCCATCCGATCCGGGAAATCGCAGCCGTCGGCGGATTCCGCGAAAAACCGGATAGCCCTTCTCCCGAAATCCAATTAGGATTTCCCAAAATCCATGATCCCGAAACGGCTGATTCCAGTTCTTGGCGCAGCGTTTAGCGTGCTTCCTGGCCCGTCGTCTGCCCAAATCCCCGACTCTGGGGGCATCGAGTTCTTCGAAAAGCGGATTCGCCCTTTGCTTATCGAGAACTGCTACGAATGTCATTCGCCCGCTAACAAGGTCAAGGGCGGTCTGCGCCTGGACGTGCGGGAGGGCTGGACCCGGGGCGGAGACAGCGGGCCGGCCATTGTTGCGGGTGATCCGGAGAAAAGCCTTCTCATCAGAGCTGTCCGCTGGATTGATCCCGATCTGGAGATGCCGCCGAAGAATCGCCTGCAACCGGCGCAAGTGGCCCTGCTGGAACAGTGGGTGAGAATGGGCGCGCCCGATCCGCGCACAGAAGCTCCAGCGCCTGCCAGCGCCCGCCCGCCGCCGGACCACTGGGCTTATCAGCCGCCCAAAACGCGGACTGCGCCAGCGGTCGCCGACGTTGCGTGGCCGCGGACGGACATCGACCGGTTCCTTCTGGCAGAGCTTGAATCCAGGGAACTTGAACCGGTTCGAGATGCGGATCGCGCTACTTTTGTTCGCCGCGCCTACTTTGACTTGATTGGTCTGCCGCCGACCCCTGCGCAAATGGACGCGTTTCTGGCGGACGCCTCCCCGGACGCCAACGAAAGGCTGGTCGATCGGCTGCTGGCTTCGCCGCATTTTGGCGAGCGCTGGGGGCGGCATTGGCTGGATGTGGTCCGGTTTGCGGAATCGGTTACCCTGCGCGGATTGATTTTCAAGGAAGCCTGGCGCTATCGCGACTACGTCATCGAATCGTTCAATCGCGACCTGCCTTATGATCGCTTTATCAAGGAACAGATCGCCGGTGACCTGCTCCCGCATCAATCTCTTGAAGAGCAACAGCGGCAATCGATCGCAGTGACTTTTCTCAGCCTGGGCAACTGGAACCTTGAGGAGCAGGACAAAGAGCAGCTCGACATGGATGTGGTGGACGAGCAACTCGACACCATTGGGAAAGCTTTTCTGGCGCAAACCATCGGATGCGCACGGTGTCACGATCATAAGTTCGACCCCATCCCCACTCGGGACTACTATGCGATGGCTGGCATTCTTCGAAACGTTCAAACGCTTGAACATGCGAACGTCTCCGGGTGGCTCGAAGCTCCGCTTCCGCTCGCTCCGGCACGGGAGAAGACCTTTCGCGAACATGAAACGGCCCTGGCCTCGCTTCAGGAGGAAATCAACGCGCTCAAGGAAGAGGCCAAGGCGCTCGCCGAACCGAAGGATGCCGCCGGCAGGCGGCCGGCAATCGTG
>CAZCUL010000081.1:0-11168 GCA_964501475.1 uncultured Verrucomicrobiota bacterium
TCGATAATTTCGGCCAGGTTTTCCGGATGCAGATTCAAGGCATGAGGAACGGAGAAGTCCAGCAGGCCCAGAATAATAGCGTCCGCCCGTTTGATGGCTTCCCGCATGTCGGTCAGGATCGGCCCCACGTTCTGGTCGCCGGTTTCGAGGTTTTTGGACAGGTATTCGACTCCCATGTCGAGAATCGCGAGGGGATTCTTGACTTCATGGGCGACGCCGGCGGCGAGCCGGCCAATGGACTGCATTTTTTCCGCCTCGATCAACTGGAATTGCGCCGCCTTCAATTCCTCATGGGACTGGCGAAGGTCGGCCAATACTTTCATCAGTTCCTCTTTGCTGCGGGCCAGTTCGGCGTTGGCCTGTTTGAGCTGTTCGTCCGCCAGCTTGCGCTCGGTAATGTCGCGTCCGATTCCCACCAGGCCCACGATCTTTCCCTGGGGATCGCGCAGCGGGACCTTCGTGGTCGAGTGCCAGCGAACGTTCCCCTCGGCGTCCACGACCTGCTCTTCACGGTTGATCAGCGGCTGGCCGGTTTGAAATAGCGTCCGGTCATCGCGCATCACCTTCTCGGCCACCTCCGCCGGGAAAAAGTGGGCGGCGGTTTTGCCCAGGACGGCCTCGATGCTCTCCGCTCCCAGAAATTGGCGGTGCGCGATGTTGTCGAGCAGATACCGGCTCTCGCAGTCCTTCACGTAAATGTAGTCAGGGAGATTGTCGATGAGGCTGCGCAGCAGATTGCGTTCGGAAGCGAGTTCGTCCTCGATTTTCTTGATCGCCGTAATGTCGCGTGAAATGCCGAAATTGCCGATGATGCGCCCTTGTTTGTCCTTGAGCGCCAGCTTCGAGGTCAAAGCCCAGCTAACGGTGCCGTCCGGCAATGTCTCCTTTTCCACCTTGCCGATGATCGCCTCGCCTGTCTCCATTACCCGGCGTTCGTCGGCCAGCGTGGCCGCGGCGTGCTCTTGCGAAAAAAAGTCAAAGTCGGTCTTGCCGCGCGCTTCCCTGGGATCGGACAACTTGAATTGCTGTGCGACGGCGCGGCTGATGCGCAGAAAGCGGCTTTCCCGATCTTTGAAGTAAATGCGGTCCGGCAGATTATCCAGGAGCGTGTGCAGAAGGTCGCGCTCTTTGGACAACGCTTCCTCGGCGCGTTTGCGTTCGATGGCGTAATGAATGGAGCGGACCAGCAACCGGCTATCGACGTGTCCCTTCACCAGGTAATCCTGAGCGCCTTCGTGAACGGTGCGGATGGCCAGCGCCTCGTCGTCCATGCCGCTCATGACGATGATGGGGACTGCGGGCGCGGCTCCGTGCAGGCGGGCAAAGGTGGGAAAGCCCAGGCTGTCGGGCAAGGTCAGGTCCAGGAGCACGATGTCGATCCTGCCCGCCTCGAGCTGTCCCAGGGCCGCCGCCAGAGAGTCCACCTGATCGATGCGGAAAGCGGTGGTGCTGGCCGGATCAGTGAGATATTCCTGCAAAAGCCTGGCGTCTCCCGGATTGTCCTCCACAACCAGGACACTGAGTTGCGCGCTCTCTAAACTGGCTTTCAATACAATTTCTTCCCAACAATCCCTGTTGTCCCCTTTGCATCCGGCCGACGGTCCACCTCGGCTCAGTCCGAAGCCACCCGGGTCCCTTCCGCCAGACCTTCCGCTTCGGGCAGGTTGAAATAAAAAGTCGTGCCCCGGCCCGGTTCCGATTCGACCCAAATGCGCCCGCCATGGCGCTCGACGATCTTTTTGCACACGGCCAACCCGATGCCGCTGCCTTGATATTTACCGCGGGCGTGGAGGCGCTGGAAAATGATAAAGACCCGGTCGAAGTTCCCGGGGGCAATGCCCATTCCATTGTCGCGGACCGAGAAAACCCATTTCCCATCGCGGCGGCTGGCGCTGATTTGCACGCGCGGCGGCTGATCACTGCGGAACTTAATGGCGTTGCTCACCAGGTTCTGAAACAACTGCGTCAGCAGCACCGGGTCTCCCCAAACCGCCGGCAACGGGCCGGAGACGACCTCGGCGCCGCTTTCCGAAATGGCCACGCTCAGATTCGCCAGCGCCTCATTGACCGCCTTCGAGCAGTCCACGGCCTGGAAGGGATCGGCTTTAATGCCCACGCGGGCGTAGGAAAGGAGGTCATGGATCAACCGCTGCATGCGCCCGGCGCCATCCACGGAAAAGGCGATAAACTCGGTCCCCTTGGTGTCGAGCTTGTCCTGGTAGCGTTGTTGGAGCAACTGCAGGTAATTGGTCACCATCCGGAGCGGCTCCTGCAGGTCGTGGGAGGCAATGGAGGCGAACTGTTCCAGCTCTTCGTTCGACCGTTTCAACTCGGCGGTGCGCTCGGCGACGCGCCGTTCCAAATCTTCATTGAGCGCCTTCAACTCCGCTTCCGCTCGTTGGCGCTCGATGACGCGTTGTTCGAGGGTGGCGGCCATTTCATCAAAGGCCCCGGCGAGCTGGTGGAGTTCGTTGCGGCCATGGGGAATTTGCGTGCGCGCCTTGAGGTCGCCGCGGCGGAGCCGGTCCGTGGCCACGAGGAGCGCCTTGATGCGGCGCAGGAAAATGAAATTGCCGCCATACCAGGCGGCGGCCAGGGCCAGCGCCGAAACTATGGCCAGGCCGGCGACGTTCCGCCATAATGCCTGGTTCGCCGCCGCATAGGCCGCGGAAAGCGGGATGCCCACCGTAATCCAGGGAGGCTCCCTTTCGATCTGCCCGCCCAGGGGTGTGTAGGCGTAGAGGCGCCAGGTGCCGTCCCGGCTTTGCGCAGCAGCGGCCCCTTCGGGCCGGCGGGGCTCGCTCGGGTTGCGGCGGCGCTTCGAAGGCGCCAGCCTCTGGCCTACGTATTTCTCCGCTTCCGGATAGCGGACGAGCGTGACCCGGTCCCGGTCAATCACTGTCATCGAAGAGCCGGCAGGCAAATTGGCATTGGTAACGACGGCTTGCAGCCAGTCCAGATCAAGCGCGGCATAAACCACCCCATTCAGTTCGCCATTGGTGCCCCGGACGGGATAACCCGCATTCAAAGTCGCTTTCCGGGTGATGCGCCCGATCTGATAAATGCCGAGGGCAAAGCCGCCGCGATTCGTCGCTTCCTGAAAGTAGGAGCGGTCGGACAGATCCACCGAATTGGTGGTGGTCAATGCGCTGGCAAAGACATGCCCGTCCATGCGGATGGCGCCAATGTTGGCGTAAACCGGGTGCAAGCCCAGCACGTTTGTGAAAATAGCCCGGCAGGCCTCGCCGTCCTGATGGATAACCTCCTTCACCTGCGCCAGCGTGGCCAGCAGTTGTCGGGTCGATTCGAGAAGCTGGTCGTGATTGCGCGCAGCCATTCGGGCGACGCGCAAGGCGTCTTCGCGCGCTTCTTCCCGGCCGCGATCCCGTTCCTCAAAGGCGTTGTAGATCACCAGGGCCAGCGCCGGCAGGACTGCAAGCAGCACCAGGATGATCAGCCGGCCACGCAGGCTGGCCAGGAAAGGCTGCTCCTGCGTCAGACGCGTGATGCGCTGGATTGTCGTATCCCCGACGTCCCTTTTCACTTGTGGCGCAGGCACGGTTTTTCCTATTCGAAGGGCAGTTTGGCGGTCGCGAGCCAGAATCGCTCAATCGACTTCACCGCTTCCATGAATTGATTCAAGTCAACGGGTTTGGCCACGTAACAATTGGCGTAGAGGTTGTAAGCGCGCTGGATGTCTTCCTCCGCCTCGGAAGTAGTCAACACCACCACCGGAATTCTCCGAAAACGATCATCCTTCTTGATCATCTCCAGCACTTCGCGGCCATCTTTGCGCGGAAGATTCAAATCCAGCAAAATCAAATCGGGCCTGGGCTCCCCGGCGTAAATCCCCCGCTGGCACAGAAAAGCGATCGCTTCCTCCCCGTCGGACACATGAATAAGCCGGTTGGGCACGCTACCCCCCTTCAGTGCCTCCAGCGTCAGCCGCGCATCGCCGGGGCTATCTTCCACCAGCAAGATCTGAATTTCCCGCTCGTCGCTCATGCCGCAGTCAGCTCCTTCTCAGCCCGCTTTCCTTTCGCCATTCCATTCCGGGCGGCCTTACGCATCGCGTCCTCCCTTCCCAACGCGCGCGACTTCCACTCCCACCAGACAGACGTCGTCCTCAAACTCCTCTCCTTCCGAGAATCGCTGCGTATCCTCGAGGACGCTGTCGATCAATTGCGGCGACGGAAGCGAAGCGCGCTTTTCCACAGCGTGCAGTAAACGCTCCTGGCCATATTCGCGATTGTCCGGGCCATGGACTTCGTAAAGACCGTCGGTAAAGAGCAAAAGCAGATCGCCGGCAGAGATCGGGCCGCGGCAGGTTGGGTAAGTTGATTTTTCAAAAAGACCCAGGGCGGGCCCGTGCTTCGGATCGTAATCCTCGAATCGTTCCACCGTCCCGCTCTTTTGCCGGACCCGAAACGGGCTGGGATGACCTGCGCTGCTGAACTGGACCTCGCCGCTCACCACGTCCGCCACCAGATAGAAGGCCGTGGCGAGCAACGGTTCATCCGTGCGCTTCAAAATCGCGATCATGCTCCGGTTGACCTCGGTGACGAAACCGCCCGGTTCCGCCGCCAGGGGCATCAACTCCTCGATCAAGCCGCGCATAATGGCGGTAACCAGCGCGGCGCGCAGGCCGTGTCCCATGACGTCGCAAATGAACACTCCTGCCAGTGTGTCCGAAATGGCCAGAACGCTGAAAAAATCACCGCTGACGGCGGCTGCCGGGATATAGCGGTGATAAAACCGCAGCGCGCTCTCCTGGGGGGAAGCTGTCCGGGGAAAAGTGGGGTAATGGTCCGGCAGAAAAATCTGCTGAATCTCGCGGGCCATATTCAAGTCCGCTTCAAGCTGCTTGTTCTTTGCGCGCAGCTCCTCGGCCACACTTTCGAGCTCGGCGCGAACGTGCCGGCGTTCGATCGCATAACGGATGGCCCGGACGAGCAACGGGCCGTCCACCTGGCCTTTGACCAGATAATCCTGCGCTCCACCGTGCACGGCCTCCAGCGCCATCTTCTCGTCGTTCAATCCGCTCAGGACGATGATGGGCACCCGCGAAGATGCCTGATGCACTTTGGCAAAGCTCTCCAGGCCCTGGCTGTCCGGAAGGGAAAGGTCTAGCAGAACGATGTCGATGCCGCCCTCGGCCAAACGCTCCAACCCCTGGGACAGCCTCTCGACTCGTTCGAGAACGAAAGCCTCCCCTCCGACTTCCATCAACATGACCTTGATTAAGTGGGCATCTCCCGGGTTGTCCTCGATCAACAAGATTCGAATGGGCGCCCGATCCGATTTCGGCGCGAATTGGTTGAGGGTTTCTGGCGGCGCCTCCTTCATGAGTTCCGCCTCATTTGTTTGGGAGCTTCACGATGGTGAGCCAGAAATCCTCGATGGTCTTGACCACTTTGATAAACTGGTCGAGATCCACCGGCTTGGTGATGTAACAATTCGCGTTCAGGTGGTAAGCTTTCAGCACGTCCTCTTCGGCTTGCGAAGTGGTGAGTACCACCACCGGAATCCGCCTCAGTTTCTCATCCGCTTTGATCCGTTCCAGCACCTGGCGCCCATCCATCCGGGGAAGGTTCAGGTCCAGAAGGATCAGGTCCGGCCGGACCGCGTTCGCATGCTGGCCTTCGCGCCGGAGATAGGCCAGTGCCTCCTCGCCGTCGGAGACCCAGCAGAGATTATTGTGCACTTTGGCCTCGCGGAGCGCTTCCCTGGCCAGACGCGCGTCCCCCGGATTGTCCTCCACCAAAAGAATCTCGATTTGTCTGGCTTCATCCATACTCAGTCGCGTCCGGAATATGCTTTTTGGGTGGTTATGCCCGAAGTCTCCGCCTTTGCGCCGCATCTTTCAACCTGAAAACAGCAATTCATTCAACCCGGAGCGGCGGCAGCCTAAACCATCCGCACACGTCCCAAACACACAGCCATGAAAACGAAATCCGCTTTTCCCGGAGCGTACTGCGGCTCATGGCCAGGATTCGCCCGTTGTTAAAGCGCCAGAGGACTGGCGCCCGTCCGCCGTAATACTATGGAGGGCGGGCAGTCCAAAACCTGGCGGACTTCCCAGCGGCGCCCCCGTAATCGCGAAGCGTCTTGGACTGCGGTAGTCCTCTACCGCTTTTTCCCTTCCACAAAACCTGTCCTCGTATTGCTGACCTGAAAAGGAGGGTCGGTAATCCAGATGCCCCCGCTTTGACGAACAAACTTGTCAGATTTGCGTCTCCGGCGAAACTTCGGGAAGCTGTGAACAGATCGCGCTGATGAAACTTATCTGCTGCCAGTTCGACATCGCCTGGGAAAACAAGGCGGCCAATTTCAAGAAAGTCCGCGCCTTGCTCGGAGGCACACACGTTCCAAAGAGATCGTTGGTCCTCTTGCCCGAAATGTTTTCCACCGGTTTCAGCATGAACGTGACTGAAACGAACGAGGATGCGCGTGCCGAAGCGGAATCATTTCTTTCCGAACTGGCGCGGGACCTCGAGGCATTCGTTCTTGGCGGGGTTGTCCGAACAGCACCCACCGGCAAGGGGCTCAATCAAGCTGTGGCATTCTCCCCGGCTGGCGAGGAAATCGGGCGATACACAAAGATGCAGCCGTTCACCCTGGGCACGGAGGCCGAGCATTACGAGGCCGGTCACGCCGGCATCGCGTTCGACTGGGAAGGCGCGATCGTGGCGCCGTTCATCTGTTACGATCTGCGTTTCCCGGAATTGTTTCGCCGGGCGGTGCCAGCCGGAGCGGAGATTTTTCCGGTCATTGCGAACTGGCCGGTGGCGCGGATTCAGCACTGGATAACGCTCCTGCAGGCGCGGGCCATCGAGAACCAGGCCTTCGTGGCCGGCGTGAACCGATGCGGCAATGATCCCAAGCTCTCTTATAATGGCCGCAGCCTCATCATCGATCCGCACGGAAACATCCTGGCCGACGCCGGGGAACGGGAAGGAGTCATCAGCGCAAATGTGGACCTGGCGGCGTTGCGGCAATGGCGAAAGGATTTTCCGGCCCTCCGGGATATGCGGGAGGATTAGAGGAGCGGGGAACACGCTGCCAGATCGCGCCCCCAGTCTCCCTGCGGGTCCCCTCTCAACAAACTGATCCCCAGTCCCTTCTCCGCCTCCACTTTCGGGTCGAGGAGATGGAGTGGGGATCTGAACGGCTCCGCACTCTGCGCCTGCTTCACCGAATCCACCGCTGCCAGCCGGCGTAACGATCCTCAACCGGGCCGCGCGGCAGGCTGAGCGCGATAAGCACACACGCCAGAAAGCAGCACGATCACGGCATCGTGCGCCAGCCCCGCTGACCGCCCCCCAACCCGGCTCTTGCCCGGGGTTTCAGCAAGAACTCCTTGGCCGTTAACGAAGTTCCGGGCTGCAGCCCGTTGACATTCGTGGACGATTCGGCTGGCACTCTTGCGCCGCGGCATCCCCTGCGTTTCCGGAAAGATTGCGCAACTGGCCATGCCCGGATAGAACGAGTCCATGCCATCGAGCTTTAACGGCATCGGCACGCACTATTACGGGAGGTCGAATCTCGAAAGCCGCCCCGGAATTTGCGCCCATTGTCAGCGACAGGCTGACTTGCTCTCTTATGACACGCGAGTCTGGTTCGTGCTGCTTTTCATTCCGATCATTCCGCTGGGCCGGAAACGCGTCTTAAATTACTGCCCGCACTGCTCGCGCCATCGGGTGGTGGATTTGGAAAAGTGGCAGGCGCTCAAACAGGAACGCCTGACCGACGCGACCGCGCGAGCGCGAACCCACCCGTCCGATCCCGAGGCGAACATTCGCCTTCACGAAACCCTGCTGGCGTTCGGCCAGACCGCTGAAGCGGAGGAATTGGCTGCAAAAATGGCCGAGCGCTTTGCATCCGATGCCAAAGTGCAGGCTTACCTTGGATCGGCCTGCGAGTATCTGGGCAGATCCGATGAGGCGCGGCCATTCTTTGAGCGGGCCTTGCAATTTCATCCGGAACTTCCGGAGGCGAATATCGCCCTCGGCCTGGACCATGTGCGGCGCGGCGAACTGGATCAGGCCCGGCAGCGGTTGAAGTTCATCGAGAGCCCCGGCAATCAGGACGGCCTGGGCGCGCTCTACGCCCTGGCGCTGGGCTATCAGAAAGCGGGGCGCCACCGGGAAGCTCACGAATTGTTTTCGGTGCTGACCGACCGTTTGCCGCGCATGGCGCAGGACAAACATTTCCGCAAAGCTGTCCGTAGAACCGAGGAGGCGCTCGACCAGCGCAAGTCGGTTCTCCCCCCCCGAGAGATCGATGCGAAGCCGTTGTTGCGTTGGGGCTTCGGCATTCTGGCTCTCCTCGCTCTGTTGCTGGCGGTGAATTTTTATTTGAGCCGGAACCGACCCGTTTACGTCGTCAACGGCTACGATCAGCCGGTCAAGGTGCAGTTTGACAGCGAGGATTCAATCGAAGTCCGCGCGCGGGACCAGCGGAGGATTACCTTGTCCGAAGGCCGCCATCGGGCCAGCGTCAGCGGCCCGACGAATCAACAGATTGACTTTATCATCGAGCCTGGCCTGGCCGACCGCTGGTTCGAACGGCCGGTGCATCTGTTGAATCCGGGCGGCACGGCATTGCTCGTCTCCGAAGAAACCACTTACAGCGAAAGAGCGGACGGAGCCGGCGAAGGAAAAGTGCAATGGCATTATGGCGAGTCCTTTCTGACCCTTCCCCGCGCGGATTATTTATTTGCCGAGTTCCCGCCCGAACTTCGGGTCAAAAAGGGGAGCAGCAACGTTCGCAAGCGGCGGATCGACTTTGCCCTGGCGAGCGCGCCTCAGATTTTTTGGGGGTTGGCAAATGGCGGGAGTTTCGAGGAGGCGGCGGAACTGGCTGAGTGGTATTTGCGGCGGCACCCGGAGGAAGTCGAACTGCTCGAGACTTACACTGCTGTCTCAATGGCCGTCGGACGCACGAACGAAGCGCGCGCCTTCCTGGCGGAAGGAGCCAAGCGGCGGCCCATCGAAATTCCGTGGCACCGGATGTATCAGGAATTGCACGCCTCAGCGGATAAATTCGAAGCGCTCGTGACGGAGTATGACAACCTGCTCGAGGCAAACCCCAAGAACTCGGCGCTGCTTTATCTGCGGGGGCGCCTATGCCGCCGGCGCGCGGAGGCCATTTCGTTTTACACCCGGGCCCTGGCGGAGAATCCCACCAACGCCATCGCGCATTACGCCCTCGGGTATTCGCACGCGGCGGCGGCGGATTGGCGGGCGGCGCGGCCGCATCTTCAGCGCGCGGTCGAGCTTGCCCCGGGCGACCCGCTCTTCGCCGAATGGCTCTTCACCACGCGGATGGCCCTGAACGAATTCGCCGACCTGGAAAGGGAGCTTTCGGCGGCGCGAACGAATGAGCCTCTGAACTTTTCAACCACCGTCGAACTTTGCGAAGTCCTGGTCGCGGAAGGCAAGATGGCCGAGGCCGAACAACTCTGCTCCGATTACGCCAGGCAGGTGCGCGCGACTTTCGGACCTCAGGCCGAAGAGGTGGTGAACCGAATCGAGCGATTCAAGTTTTATGTCTTGGGCAGACTTGATGAACTGGCGCAATGGGCCGCGACCAATCGGGTCCCGGAACAGCGCTGGATCCGGTTCCTGACCAATATCGAGCTGGGGAACCTCAAGGAGGCCGAGGCCATCGAGCCAACCGGCGCGGGCGAACCCTTTCGGGCGCTGGCGGTGGCCGTGGCATTCGAAGCCGGCGGGCAGGGCGAGCTGGCGGGCCGCTGGCGGGAACAGGCGATTCAACTTCTCAAGAGCGGACGGCCCGAGGCGGTCATCGCCGCCCATTACCTGGAACGATCCGAACCGGCGCCACTGGCGGAGATTATGGAGCTGTTGCTCCCGCCGCTGGACAAGGCCGTCCTATTGACCGCGTTGAAACGGCGCCTCCCGGGCGTCGAGGCCGGGCCGTGGCAGGAGGCCGTGAGCAAACTGACCGTGCGCCGCGAATTCCCCTATTATCTTTTGCGCCGGCTGAATTCCCAAGCGCTTTGACTTGCTTCCACTGCCGGTTCTTTGTTCTAAACGCGCGTGCCTGAATGGTTGAAGGTAGTCCTGCTGGGGATCGTTGAAGGAATCACCGAGTTCCTTCCTGTCTCTTCCACCGGCCATCTGCTGCTCGCCCAACAGTGGCTGGGAGCGCGCACCGACCTTTTCAATACGGTCATCCAATGCGGGACGGTCCTTGCGGTCCTCCTTGTATTCATGAACCGCCTGCGTGAACTCGCGCAGAATTGGCGCAGCCCCGAATGCCGCCGTTACCTCCTGAAACTGACTGTCGCGTTTGTCATCACCGGCATCGGCGGTCTCGGTCTCAAAATGGCCGGAATGACTCTTCCCGACAAAGCTGCCCCCGTCGCGTGGACTCTTTTGGCGGGCGGTCTCCTTATTTTGATTGTCGAAACGACGGCAAAATCAAGGGCGATGACCGAGGAGGTCAGTTGGACGGTCGCGGTGGCTGTCGGCCTGGCCCAATTGGCCGCGGCTGTTTTTCCGGGCTTGTCCCGGTCCGGAGCGACCATCCTGATCGCGCTCGCCCTGGGCTTGAAACGTCCTGCCGCAACCGAGTTTTCCTTCCTGGTCGGGATACCCACCCTGCTGGCCGCCGGCGCTCTGCAGCTCTATTCGGCTTACTCGGACCCTGAAAGCCGTGCTGAGGATTGGGTCATGCTCTTGCTGGGCGCCGCTGTGGCAACGCTAACCGCATTTATCGCGGTCAAATGGCTTCTCCACTACGTCCAAACCCACACGTTTATCCCCTTTGGCTGGTATCGGATCGTTGTCGGACTGGTGATCCTTGTCCTCCTGGTACTGTAAAAACGGCAACGCGCGAGGCCCGGATTCGAACCTCACGCGTCAACTCGGTAGTGGACCGGGTTAATCCACTTTGTCCTTCACTTCTTCCGCCCCTTCCTCCACTGCTTCTTTGGTTTCCTCCACTGCTTCATCTATTTTTTCGCCTGCATTTTCTGCTCCTCCCTCTTTGCAACCAGCAAAGAAACCCATAGAGAGAAGTAGCGCGGGGAGGATCAACAACTTTTTCAATTTCTGCATATTTACCTTTTTACCTTTCTAAGTTTTGTCTCACTAGTCGGTAAGCTAAACTTTTCCAGCCGGGGCTTACGAGACAACAAT
>CAZCUL010000082.1:0-4557 GCA_964501475.1 uncultured Verrucomicrobiota bacterium
GGCCTTCGCCGAGCTGCTCAACTGCTCGAAACCTTGAGCCGAGGCCAGCAGAGCCGCCGCCATTAACGCCCAAAAGGTTGTGAACCGCGTCAACATGAGTGTGGGTTACTTGATTTGCACCGGCAGGCCGACAAATGCCGCCGGCTGGCTGTTTTCATATATGGCCATGGCGCGCTGGACCGGGCCGGCCAGTTCGTTCTGTTCCTGCCACGTCCACCCTTGCGGCGTTGGCACGCCGACACCGGCATAACTGCCGCTCTTGTTTACGAAATAGGCCTGGCCCAGACCGAGGTAGAGCGTGCGCACCTGTTCTTCGATCCCGGAGGGGTTCTGGCGCACTTCGCTTTCCACCGAGATGCCTCCATTGAACTTGTCGATCTCATAGGCGATCCCGACCACGTTTTGCATGCGCTCGAGAACGGACATTTTTGTCTCAGCCGGATTCGCGGGAATTTTCTTAAGAGCCGAACCAATGCTGGCCTGAAGGGGTGGAGGAAGGGCCGGGACCGCCTGTTGAATCCTCGCTTCCATAACCGTGACAACCGACCTGGCCTTCTCGAGGGCTTCATCCAAAACCTCTTTTTGCTGCTCCAGCCCCGTTTGTTCGCGAGCCGCCTGGGTGGTGTTCGTGGTTACAGTCCCCGTCTGGTCCTGAAGCCGGGTCAGCTCCCCTTCAAAGAGGCGGGCTGTTGCTTCGAGAGTCTCCTTTTCGGCGTGCCAATCCGCCTTGGTTTTGGCGATGACCTGCCGGGTCTCGACCCATTTCTCCAGGACCGTTCGGGCTTCGGAGAGAGGCGTGGCCGCCAGGCCGTGCTGGAGGCTGAGTCCGATGAGCGTCAGCGCCAGCGACGCGGCTAACCGATATCTGGTATTCCAACGGTGCATTGTCAGTTTTCGTTTCCGAGCTAACGTTGCCGGCGACCGATGGCGAACCCATGGCGGGATTGTTACTTTTAAGTCACGAAGCCACCTCCTTTTTCAGCCTGAAAAGGTATTCCGGAAAATCGGCGCTTTGGGTAAAAGTCACTGCTATGAGCAATCTTTTCGATCAGGCACTCGGGCATCTCCCGCATGGGCCGGAGTTTCGCTTTTTGGACCGTTTGCTGGCTCTGGACCCCGGAAAGGAAGGCGCGGGCGAATATCGAGTCCGCGGCAACGAGCCGTTTCTGGCCGGGCATTTTCCCAACCAGCCCATGCTGCCCGGCGTGCTCATGGTCGAAGCGCTCGCTCAACTCGCCGGTGTGGTTGCGCAAAGCGATCCGGCCGTAACTCCCATGCCTGGCTTAAAACTGACCGCCTTGCGCAACGTGAAGATTCTCGGAACCGCGCTCCCGGGGGAGGTCATCCAGATTCAGGCCCGCATCACGGGGCGTCTCGGAAACCTCGTCCAATCCGAGGGCACGGTCGCTGTCAACCAGGCCGTCATCCTGCAGGCAAGCCTCACGCTTGCCGGAGAAGGAAAGTGATCCCGCTTGGTGCCGCGGTGTCTCCGAGGTCCGTTGTGACCGTTATGACCGTCGTGCCTCGCGGCGCTACCTTCGCAAAGCGATTTTCAAAAACGCCAGCGCCACTCCCCAGATCGCGCTGTTGAGAATGGTGAGCGCCAGGCCAAACAACGGCGGTGTGTATTCAAATGGCCAGAGCCATTCCAGAAAAAGTTGCGGCCCGTGCAGAACCTGATGCGCCTTGAGCAGGACCAGTATCAACCCGTCCAGATTGACCGCTTTGGGCGGAATGCGGCTGATGAAAAAGATCAGGCCATCGATAAGCAGTGAAGCGAAGTAATGACAGACGCCGAGAACGACCGACAACTTCACGAACCGCCGCCGCGCCACAGAAGATTCACTGTCCCCGGCGGGGCCGGATGACTTTCTCATCAGCGCGGATTTCACATCTGGTGCATCGGATTAAGCATTAAGCCGGATGCCGGCCGTAGCGCCGGCATTCCTGCCGGCCACCCAAAACGTTGAAACTCGAAATGGCGATGATTCCGGCTAAGCCATTTCAGTCCGCGGCTGCCCGGGATTCTCCTGATGCTCCGTCCAGCGCGCCAGAAGCCACAAGGCATCCGAAAGCCGATTCAAGTAAATGACGGCTTCGTTATTCTCCAGTTCGCCTGCCTCGCGCAGGGCACAGACCCGTCGTTCGGCCCTTCGGCAAACCGTGCGCGCCAGGTCGAGCAGTGCCGCCCCCGGCGTCGCGCCGGGAGTCGCCCAGCCGCGAAAGGAGATTTTTTGCGCTTCAATCTCGTGCACAAGCGCGTCCAGACGCGCAGTCGATTCGCTCCCAAGCGTGGCGTATTTGTCCGACTGATAGCGCGGCCAGTCTTCCGGCAGCGTCGCCAATTCGCCCATTAGCGCAACAAGATCGTTCTGCGCCTCGACCAAATGTTTTTTCACGAATTCATGGCGAGCGCCCGCCCGCGCCAGGCCCAGTGCGGCGTTCAACTCATCCACGCAACCGTAGGCTTCCACCCGCGGATGCGTTTTGGAAACACGGCGGTTGTACATCAAGCCGGTCGTTCCGTCGTCGCCGGTTTTGGTCGCTATGCTCATCGGCCCCTCTTCCTGCCCGCCGGCGCGCGTTCCCCCACTTCCTTCCAAGCCGGCACCGCAACCCGATCCGTCAGGTCTCGGTCGCCTTTCGGCAAGGTGGCACGTCCGTCCGGCCGCCACGATCTGCGCGGCAACCGCGTATTCCCGGCGCGGAATGGGGGCAGATCGACTTTGACTGCGTCCCTTGACGCCATCCCCAGAAAGCGCTTCGCCAGATGCATAAACTGGCCGGTGTCGTCCGTAACGAAGGGCTGAATTGTTCCCTCGCGGCCCCGGCCCGGGTTCAGCAGGTTCAACCGCTTTAGCTCGGCCGCCACAAACGCAGCGCAGCTTTGGGCCGAGTCCACCAGCCGGACATCCCTGCCCAGCACTTTCGTTATGGCCGGCTTCAACAGCGGATAATGCGTGCACCCAAGGACCAGTGTGTCGATCCGATGCCGTTGCAGCGGCTGAAGGTATTCCCGCAAGACGGCAAGTGTCACCTCGCGGTTTATCCATCCCTCCTCGACCAACGGCACCAGCAACGGACAGGCGCGGCTGTAAACTTGGGCGCTCGCGTTCAGCCTTTCAATCGCGCGCGGATAGGCCTCGCTTCGCATCGTGGCGTGGGTGCCAATCACTCCGATCCGGCCGCTGCGTGTCCGTTTCACCGCCTCCCCGGCCCCCGGTAGAATGACGCCGATGATGGGCAGGTCGAACTGCCTTTCCAACTCCGGCAACGCCCAGGCCGAAGCAGTGTTGCATGCCACCACAATGGCCTTCACGCCTTTCTCGACGAGGAAGCCGGTATCTTCGCAAGCGAATCGGATGACGGTCTCGGGCGATTTTGTCCCATAAGGCACGCGCGCAGTATCACCCAGGTAAACGATGTCTTCACGGAGCAACGCGCGGCGGAGTTGCTTCACCACCGTCAGACCGCCAATGCCCGAATCAAAAACGCCGATGGGCCGCGTGAACGCATTCACTGGAAATCGCACTTTGCCGCCCGCTCGAGGCCAATTCAAGGGAATTGGCATGGCAGAGCAATTCTCATTTTGCGGAGCGCGGCGCCGCGCTGCCGCCTTGCTCGATTTCGTGGCAGACAAGGTAACGAGGCTCACTTATGAGCGCCGCTTGTAGCTTCCGCAGTAGCGGCGCCCTATGAGCGCCCTCGCTTCTCCCTGATTTGGGCAACACAGCCCGTAAGGAGCCTCTGATTGATACCCCGGAATGGAGGTCGCCGATGGCCCATTGAAAACCGATAGTGTTGACGCTTACAAAAGCGCGACCTTGTAGCGACGCTCCAGCCGCAGCAGAAACTCCTCGCCTTGCGCGTTCCCCCCTGCAAGTCCTCCCGCGACTTCGTACCGTGGAACTTGACCCTGGATATAAGCCTTCTCCGTGCGCGGGGAATAATAGTGAAAGCGCAGGACGTCACGGACTTGCTCGAACAAAGGAGTCTTTGGATTCAGAATCAAGCGCGGCCCGGCTTTCGTTGCCGTGTTTGCCATTTTCAATATTCCTGTGGTCCCGTAGCCAAATCGTTCTTGAATCGAAAGAAGAGACAAAATATTGTCGCCCGATGAAGGCCAATACCCCGGCGATTCCGCTGCTGACATAAACTTTGGGCGAAAAGTGAGATGTCACCATGAAGATAGGTTCCTTCGGAATTGTCGATGACGGCGAGCAGCGGCTTCGTAACGCTGTCATAGGTCAAGTGCGACGTGAGTTTGAAGCTGACTTGACTGCTGCGGCTGATGATCCTTCTCAGAAGCCTGCCGTCGAGCAGAAGATCCAACAGAAGATTGAGGACGAGATGAAGCGGGTTGCTTCGCCATACTCTCTTTGGGCTTCAGCATGACCAAACGCCGAACCATGCGATCCACACGAACCGCCGCCCCGCGCTTTGGCTTTGATTGCGGCCAGAGTGTCTGGACGCCGGGATTCGCAGCCAGCGCCCAGCGGCGGTCGGTGATCTTTTTCGTTCGTCGGCTCTGTTGCGCGGATCAACCGTCGTTGATCA
>CAZCUL010000083.1:0-2930 GCA_964501475.1 uncultured Verrucomicrobiota bacterium
TTGCAGATCAATTTTACTCCGGACGAGCCGGTGGTCCCTGCCCGGAACAAGTTTCTTCCCGTGGCGCTGGCCGATGGCACTGGCCCGAACCTCTTGAAAGGGCGGCGCGTTGTTCCGGCTTCGGTCACGCGCGGGTTTACCACGAGCGTGGGCTTCAATACGGCGACCGCGCCCAAACAAGCCGGGGAACCGAACCATTGCGGAATCATTGGCGGCGCCTCCAAGTGGTATTACTACATCGCGCCTACCAACGGGACGCTCCGTGTCAGCACGGAAGGAAGCGACTTCGACACTGTCCTGGCTATTTATACCAATCCCGGGTTGACCTTCGCGACGTTGATGGAAGTCGAGTGCGACAACGACGGCGGCAGCAACAACACCAGCAAGGTCAGCTTCGAAGCCACCGCGGGCACGATCTACTACACAGCTATCGATGGCGTCAACAATTTCAACGGGATTCCGGACACGGGCACGGCGATCCTGACGTATCAAATGGTGCTGCCGCTGACCTTGACATCCATTGCCTATAATTCGGAGACGAACAATGGCGAATTCAGCGCCACTGTGTCAGGAACGCCCGGGCTTAGCATTACCGTGCAAATGTCCACGAACCTGGTAACCTGGACTTCGCTGATGACGAGCAGCAACGAACTGGGCAGCTTTAGCTTCACCGATACAGACACCTCGGCTTCTCCCCAGTTCTATTACCGCGCAGTCAATAATTTCTGAGCCCGGAGACGAAACCGAGCGAACGGCCCGCTTGTTTCGTTTCAAGGACGCGGAATAGAAACGCCACGCTGGCTCCTAAAGACGGGACGTCATCGCTCTCTCAGAAAATGCTGGTCCATTGGGGTCGTATGTTCACATTCACAATTGAACAGACGGGACGCGGTTGTCGTTCGCCGGATACGAATGAAGACGGCTTATCGCGCCCGGACAGGGCGAATTCCGGGTTTGGCGTTATTCATCCCAGCCCGATGGGCTGGGCTGTGGAATGGGCACTTTCGGCGCTGATAGGGAAAGGTCTCGCGGGTTGGCGTCCAATGACGTGCGTCCTCTCCCTGGCCCTCCCCTCCATTTTCGAATGGGTGGTCAAGGCGCGCCCCCGTCGCCGCTGAAAATTCCCGGAGCAAGGAAGGCGGTGCGGCAGCTATCAAGTTGTCGTAGTTCTTGTATCCGTTGAGCTCAATGACACAACCAGCGCCGGAGTTATGGTAAACAAAAGCAATTACAGACACCATGTCGGGCGCCGTCATGATGCGCAAAAGCAATTATGGACACCTTATTGGCGCCCATTGGCGCCCATCATGGTCGTTGCGGCGGCGGGCTACAAACGTTAGAAACTTGCGGACGCCGTCGTAACAGCCAGTCTTGACGTCGGCCGAAACCCTCGCTCACCAACCTTCATTCCGACCGTGTGATCAAATGAATCGCGGAGGCCTTGATCAGCGCGGTCACTGTAACGCCAGGGCGCAACTCCAGTTCCTCACAAGCCGGCCGCGTGACCAGTGCAAACAATGGAAAACCAGCGTCCAGTTCCACCCTCGCGAGCGGGCTGCCAGAATGCACCGCCACGACCCGGGCGGAAAGACGATTGCGCACGCTGCTCGCCCCTCCGGAATCTCTTTGCAAGATCACATCTTCACCACGAATGCAGACCCGCACCCGCCGCCCGCCGCCGCCAGGCGCAGGCGCCATGATTCTCACACCGGCCACTTCGACGGTTGCGAGTCCGTTTTCAACCTCGAGCACGCGGCCTGGCTGCAACGTTTCCACGCCGACGATTCGCGCGACTTCGGCGTTGACGGGTCGGTTGAATACTTCCGGCACCGATCCGCTTTGTTGCACCGCGCCGTCATGCATGACGATGAGTTCGTCGCCCAATGCGAGCACTTCTGCGCGGTCGTGGGTGACAAGGATTACCGGAATATCGCATTTTGCCAGCAAGCCGCGAAACTCGCCCCTCAGTTGCTCGCGCAACGCCGCATCGAGCGCCGCAAACGGTTCATCCAACAAAAGCAGCCGGGGCCGGCAGACGAGCGCACGGGCGAGCGCGACGCGCTGCTGTTGTCCGCCGGAGAGTTGTCTGGGGCGGCGGCGAGCGAGGCCCGCGAGTTCAAAGCGTTCGAGGATTTCACGGATTTGCCTCCGGCGCTCAGCCGCGGACAGGTCCCGCAAACCATAACCGATATTTTTCTCCACGGTGAGGTGCGGAAAGAGCGCGTAGTCCTGAAACACCAGGCCGACTCCGCGCTGTTGCGGCGTGAGCCGGATGTTCCGCCCCGCGTCGAGCCACGTTTCCGCGCCGAACTGAATGAGGCCCTCTTCCGGTGTCTCCAGCCCGGCCAGAGAGCGGAGCACGGTGGTCTTGCCGCAACCTGACGGTCCAAACAGCACCGTGAGAGAGTGACCGCGCGCCGGCAGGGAAAGTTCGCCGCGAATGGTGGCGCCGGCAGGAAAACGTTTCGTGAAACTGGCGCTCAGCGTGTCGGCCATACGCGAACAAACCTCCGCTGCAATCCATAGGTGGCGGCGAGAACGGCAAAGGAAAAGAGGAGCATGGCGAGGGCAGTCTCATGGGCGGCGGCATAGTCGAGCGCCTGCACTTCGTCATAGATCGAAATGGATACGGTGCGTGTCACACCCGGTATATTGCCGCCGATCATCAGCACCACGCCGAATTCCCCAATCGTGTGCGCAAAGCTCAACACCATGCCGGTAAGCACCCCGGGCCAGGCCAACGGCAGCGCAATGCGGAAGAACGTGGCCAGCCGCCCCACTCCCAAACACCACGACGCTTCCATCATCCGCCGATCCACCGTGGCGAAACCGCTGGTGAAGGGTTGCACCGCGAAAGGCAGGCTGTAGAGGACCGAGGCCGCCAGCAATCCCTGAAACGAAAATGGCAGCCGCTGGCCAAAAAGAGATTC
>CAZCUL010000084.1:0-5856 GCA_964501475.1 uncultured Verrucomicrobiota bacterium
CAAGAAAAGCCAGGCCGAGACTGCGTAAGACCCAGCTATTCCCGGCCCCCAAAGCAAATTCGTGCCAGCCGCCGAAGCCATTTCTGCAACTCCCGCCATAGACGCCGGGAAGAAGGCAAAAGCAAAAGAGAAGGAGTGACAATTTATTTTCGCAGACTACTCATCTCTCACTCTTGCTTTTCCCCGAGTCGCTTGAAGGGGACCGGACTGATACGGCGCTTTTGGTACCAGTTCAAACCAATCAGATCATAGAGTCCGCGACCGAGCCGGTTCCAAATCCCATACTTCGAAACACCGGCGACCCGGGGGCGATGTTTGACCGGGAGTTCGAGGGTTCTGGCGCCGTTGCCATGGACCAGGATGGGCATGAACCGGTGCAAACCGTCGAACGGGAAAATGCCTTCCAAAATGGACCGTTTGTAAGCGCGAATCCCGCACCCGGTATCCCGGAATTCGGCCTTCAACGCCTTCTTTCGCGCCCAATGGGCGACCTTCGAGGAAACGCGGCGCACCAGGTTGTCATGGCGTTTGTGCCGCCAGCCGCTCACGAAATCAACTTCATTCAGCCGCTCCAGCATGGGGAGCAAATCAGCCGGGTCATTCTGGCAATCGCCATCAAGTGTGGCGATAATCGGACTGTCCGTTGCCCGAATGCCGGTCCACACCGCCGCGCTCTGGCCCCGATTGTAGGCGTGACGCAGACCGCGCACCCTCGAGTCGCTCCCATGGGCTTCCTTGATCCGTTCCCAGGTGGCGTCGGTGCTGGCGTCGTCCACGAAGACGAGTTCATAACTCCGCGGCTGGCATTTCATGGCGCTGATGACTTCCTCGGCCAACGGCAAAATGTTGTCCTGCTCGTTATAGACGGGAACAATGATGGAGAGGTCAACCGGCACTGGTGAAAGCGTACCGAGCGATTCCTCTGCCTGGAAAGGCGAAAGTTGTTTCAAGTTGCTTCAGGCGGCGATTCGAGACGAGCCCGGAACTGCCTTTACTTCAGTGTTCGCAAGTAAGCAAACAGGTCGGCAACCTGCCCTTCATTCAGCGATTCCAGCAAGCCTTCAGGCATCATGGAAGTCCGTGTGAAGAAGCCCCGCTTCACGGTCCGGCGGGGAATTCGCTGGTCCTGGCTGTTGGGCCGGCGCAGAACGACACTGTCGCCGTCCTGGGTAACGAGAAAGCCGTCCCAAACGTCACCATCCATCGTTTCCACACGAAACTGATAATAGCCCGGCTCGACCGCTTCATTGGGTTCCAGCAGCGAGTGCAGCAACGCCTCGGTGGTAAGCAATCCCGCGCCGTTCAAGGTCGGCCCGATCTGCCCGCCTTCGCCGCTCACGTTATGGCAAACCGCGCAGGCGTTCTGAAAGAGTTCCTTCCCGCGCCCGGCGTCCCCGGGCCTTCCAGCCAGCGCGCGATAGGCATCGAGCTTGGACGCAAAAGCCGCCGCTTCCTTCCAGCTTTGCATAGGTGGCAGGCTCGACGTCTCCACGACCTCGGCCTTTCCATGCCGGGTCGGCCATTGCTTGCCGGCAAAGTAATGCTTCAATCCCGGCGGCGGCGTTTCGCCATCAAACCTCACCTTCCAGGTCTGCTGAATCTCCGAAGCCGACCGCGCTTTCTCCCAGACCCGAAATTCCGTCAACCAGCCTGCAGTTCCGGCGTTCGGGATCGTCCGGCCTGCGTCCAGACCGGTGAACGCATCCGCCACCGCGCGCGACTCGTCGGTGTCGAGCCGGCCATCGATGTAAATGCGGAAACGGTTCTCCGCGTCGCGCGTCACAGCCACGTGCGTCCATACCTCCGGTTCGGTTCGGCTTTTGGCAATGATGACGTCACCATGCTGGCGCCCCGCAAAGACGCGAAAGCGCGCGTCGGCAAAGTTAAAGTCCGCCCCGTTTGGCCGGGCCAAAATGCCGTCCGCGTTGCTGATCCCGGGATCGAGTTTGATCCAGGTTTCCACAGTGAAGGGTCCAACCAGGTCAATGCCGGTTTCGAGATAATCATCGGGATGGCCGTTGAGCCGCAGGACCGGCTGACGCCTGGAAACGAACTGCTCCTCCAGCCTGGCAAGAAGAGGGTGACCGCCGAGAACGGTCTTCAGCTTTTCCACGGTGAATTCATCGAGCAGGTCCGCCGGGATATCGCCGCGCTCGATCGCCTGCAATAATGCCGCGCTGTTTTGTTTCGAGCTGCTCAACTGGTTCACCGCAGCCTTTCGCAAGGGAGCCGGCAGAACCGGCCAGACCTCAATCAGCCGGTTCACCGAATCGCGATCGCCTGTCTCGGCCAGCGCCAGGACAGCCTGCCGCTGCAAGGCATCCCCGGCTTTGGAGCTTAGTGCCAGTGTTTGAAAGAGGCCCGGCTGGCTCGCCTTCATTTCCCGCAATGCCTGCACGCCTTTCAGCTTCCCTTCGGGCGTTTCGATCCTGCTGACATAGGCGACTACTTCCGGTTCGAGATCCGAAATGCGGAAACTGCCCGCCAGATCGAGCCACAAATCGTCTCCTTCCTTTCCCGCCTCTGCCAGCTTCTTCGCCACTGGCGCGATCAAGGGGGCCAGCTTTTCAGGATCAAGGCGCGGCCGTAGCTTCAACAAATCTTCGATGAGCCCTCTTTGCCGGTCGGGTTTCTCAAGCAGAGCGGTCAAAACTTCGCCCACCCGCGGCTTTCCCGAAAACTGCGCCAGTAACGCCGTCTCCTCCTCATCGAGCGGCCGCCGCAAGTGCAAGGCCCATTCGGCAAGCCTTTCGGCCGCCTTTTCGGCGGGCAAAGCCAGCGTGGCCAAAATCCGATTCTCAATCGGCAACGTCTCCGCCTCTTTCGCTTCCAGGAAAGCGGCCAATGCCTCGGCATGTTCCTCGATCGCCGCCCGCACCAGGCTGCGCTCGAAGGCGCGGTCGGCCGCATCGCCAGTCAGGGCCGGTTGCCCGCCCTGTTGCGGTCGAACGATGGTCCCTTCCATCGGTTCCTTTCCCATGCGGACGAGCAACTCGATGGTCTTCTGGTCCGGGGCCATCGCGTCCAGAGTCCGGATGATCTCGGCGCGGACTTGCGGATCGGGATCGGTCAAAAGCGGCTCCAGAAGCTGCTGCTTTTCGGCCTCGGTAAAAGCGGCCGAGGCCAAAACTCGCACCGCTTCCCGCCGAACGGAACGCTCGCCATGCCGAGCCAGCTTTCGAAACGTCGCCAGCTCGACTTCGCCCAGGCCTTCCAAAGCCCAGAGCGCATTCAGCAACAGTTCCGGGGGCGTTCCCGTGGCCTCGACCAACTCAAGCAGGTTCGGAACAAGGCCCCTTAAGTCTCGATCGATGATCTGATGCCGGGCCGCTCGCGCTTCCCATGCGCAATCGGCGTTCAGATGATGAATCAGTTCGTCAGGGGCCGGCCGCGTCAAATCCGGAATGGGACGGGCCTTCATGCTTTCGTGGCGCACCCGCCAGATGCGGCCATGGCTTTTGTCGCGGTCAGGATGGTCGCGAGGGATTTCGTTGTGGGAAATGATCTTGTTGTACCAATCGACAATGTAGAGGGAGCTATCGGGGCCGAAATGAATGGCGACGGGCCGAAACCACGGATCGGAGCAGTTGATGAAGTCAGGCAGTTTCTCCAGCCGGTGATGCGCGCCCTCGGGCTGGATCCGGATCGCCTGCACCTGCCGGGTGATGGGATTGGCCACATACATCACTTGCCCGTAAGGCGGTGGGAATCCGTTGCGATCTTCGGCCAGAGCCAGCCCCGAGAGGCCGGTGCCCCCCATGCCCGACTTTGCCAAGGGTGGCTGCCACGGGGAATAGGGCTTCGCCTTGTGCATGCCTATCCCCGGATAAGATGCGCCGATGAAAAGCGGCACCACCGGATAACCGAGGTCGTTGGCTTCCTGGATGAACATCTCGCCGTGACGATCGATCACGAACCCCCAGATGTTGTTCAGGCCCCAACAGACAATCTCAAAGCGCGTCCCATCCGGTTTGAACCGGCCCATTTTGCACTGATTGAATTCGACCACCCGGCCGTCGCGCCCCTTTACCTTCGAGGAATTAAACGCGCCTTGCGCCAGATAAACCCAACCGCCCGGCCCTCGCGTGAACTGGTGCGGCATCAAGTGCGAATCCTGAATGCCAAAGCCGGACAGGATCACTTCCCGCTCGTCCGCCTTGCCGTCGCCATCGCTGTCGCGCAAAAGAAGAATCTCCGAACCGTGCCCCACCAACACTCCATTGCTGAGAGGCAATACGCCCAGCGGAATGGCCAGGCCCTCCGCGAAGGTCCGCGGTCGTTGCCGGCCGGGAGCAGCGGGCGTGTCGAAAACCAGGACGCGGTCCCTGCCGCCTTGTTCGTAAAGCCTGCGGGCGCGGTCGGGTTGCTCGTTGGCATCCACCGGATACTCCGTCGCTGTGATGGCCCACATCTTCCCGGAATCGTCGAAAGCAACGGTGATGACGTTGGCAATGTCCGGGTCGGCCGCGACGAGTTCGATTTCAAATCCGGGCGGCAAGCTGAATGTCTTCAATTGTTCGCCCGGCCCGGCCGGCGACTCTTTTGGCGGCGGAGCCGGCGCCGGTGCGCCCACAAAAACCTCCTGCGCCCGGCCAAAAGGCCGCCCCAACAAGGTCAGCAGCAAAATTGAAACAACGATCAACCTTGGGATCATCGCAAAAGAGTAGGCAGTGCACTCTGTTTCTTGAAGAGAAATCACCCGTAGTGGAGCTGTGGAGCGGTGGAATGCCGGAGTCGTGGCGACACAACTCTCAACCGCCCCGACTTTCGGGTCACCAAACTTTTCCAATTGTCATAACCCGGGCACGACGTAGGCTGAATCGGAAGCATGCAAGCAAAGCAGGTCCTTTCGGAGGCTGCGCCCGCAGGGCAACATTTGAGCGACGAACAGGTCGTTGAAGTGGTGGCCCGCGCCTGCCCGACCGAATCCTACCGCGGAAAACGCGTTTTGCTCATCATTCCCGACGGGACCCGAACCGCGCCGGTGGGATTGTTGTTCAAGACGCTCTTTGCCCGAATCGGCCCGGTAGTCGAGCGCTTCGATATTCTGGTGGCCTTGGGGACGCACCAGCCCATGAGCGAGCCGGCCATTTGCCAGCGCCTGGAAATCCGCGAATCAGACCGGCGCAGCCGATACGGGCGCGTGCAGTTTTTCAATCATGACTGGAACAACCCCTCCGCGCTCAAAGAGATCGGCACCCTCACGGCCAGTGAAATCAGCGACCTGACGGGCGGGTTGTTTGCCATGGATGTGCCGGTCGAGGTCAACCGGATGGTGTTTGACTACGATCAGGTGATCATTGCGGGACCGGTCTTCCCGCACGAGGTCGTCGGGTTCTCCGGCGGCAATAAGTATCTCTTTCCGGGTGTGGGTGGACCGCGCATTCTGAATTTTTTCCATTGGCTGGGCGCGGTGGTGACCAACCCGATGATTATTGGCAACAAGTGGACGCCGGTCCGCCGGGTGGTGGATCGCGCCGGGGGGATGGTCGCCATCGAGAAACTTTGCTTCTGCATGGTGGTCGAAGGAGCGGGCCTGGCCGGGCTCTACGCCGGAACGCCCGAGCACGCCTGGGACGCCGCGAGCGAACTCTCCCGGCAATTGCACATCACTTACAAGGAGCGGCCGTTTCACACCATCCTTTCCTGCGCGCCGCCCATGTATGACGAATTGTGGGTCGGCGGCAAATGCATGTACAAGCTGGAACCGGTCTTGGCCGACGGCGGCGAATTGATCATCTACGCGCCCCATATTCGGGAAATTTCAGCGACGCATGGGCGGATGATCGAAGAGATCGGCTACCATTGCCGCGACTATTTCCTGAAGCAGTGGGATCGATTCAAAAACTATTCTTG
>CAZCUL010000085.1:0-3431 GCA_964501475.1 uncultured Verrucomicrobiota bacterium
ACATTTTCCGGCAGGGTGGCGGCGCGCACCACGACAATGTTGGTTGCGTTGGTGTTCGCCGGAGAAGCCTCAGGCGGTTCTGCGGGCGAACCGGAAGGTTGCGCCGCGGAAAGCAACGGCGTGGTGAACGCCTCTTCCGCAGCACTCAAGTTTTCCTTGGCGCAACCCAGGCAGAAGACGAGGCTCGGAACTGCCAGGCCCACTGTCCATACCCGGTAAAACAGGGTTTTCATAGATGAACCTTTCTGGGGCCGTTGTTGTTGCTGCCTTTAGTCGCCTTTTTGAAACCTCGGCAACACAGCGCGGGTCCACTCTAATCGACTCAATTCGAAGAGCTGATATTCAACTTCGGGTTTGTTGATCAATGTGTACCGGTTTGCCGAACTTGCAAGATCGGGCCGTTCTTCCGTGCCGCCCGACGGGGTTCCGAGTTGCGCCCCGATATTCCCGCCTGCTGTGCTCGGAAGAACTACGTTCCTCCTGGCCCCCGGTTGACCGGCCTCTGGCTGGCACCGAGAAATTAACTTGTTTGATTCGCCGCTTTGGCCGGCAATATCAACGCACGTGAAATTGATCGACCTCTCGCAACCGGTTTACGCGGATTGCCCCAATTGCCCGGACGATCCGCCGCCTCGCTCCGAATTGATTGCCGATCATTCCGGGCAGCAGTGGCGCGTCGAGCAGTTGCAACTGACCTCGCACACCGGCACTCACATTGACGCTCCTCTGCATCGCCTCCCGCGCGGTAAAAGCATCGATGCCCTTCCCCTTGAATCGTTCGTGGGCGAAGCGGTTATTGCCGACCTGCGGGACAGCCGGCCAGGCATGCCGTTCACCTCAAGCTGGCTCAGCCGCCGCCTCCGAACGCAATTGGAGGATAAGATCATTCTTTTGGCGACCGGCTGGGGAACCAAACGCGGCAAGTCGGAGGAATGGCTCACCCTGGGACCCTATGTCTCGCCTGACGGTGCCGAATGGCTGGTCGAACAAAACGTTCGCGGCGTCGGGATCGACCATTGCTCGATTGGCGGCGTGCGCGAACCGCAGAATGGAATGGCCCACGACATTCTGCTCAAAGCCGGCGTTTGGATACTGGAAGACCTGCGGTTCCCGCCGGAAGTCTTCACCCTGCCGCAAACGGTCAAGTTCTGGTGCCTGCCCATTCACCTTCGCGGATTCAGCGCGGCGTTCTGCCGGCCCGTCATCGTAGTGGACACGTAACGCCGATAGAAAGCGGGAGCAAGCTGCTCGCACTCTCCCGCCGTGCGGGACTGGCGCGCCGGGTTCTGAGCTACCGGGAAAGAGAAGCGCCTGACCACTGACCACTAACAAACTACGCCCTCCCCAATTCCTGCCAGAGGCGCGCCCCCAACTGCATTCCCTTTTCGAAAAGGTTCAAATCGAACTTCTCGTTCGGTGAATGCGGGTTGTCGTCCGGCAAAGCCAGTCCGAGCAGAAGGGTTTCGGCGCCAAGATACCTTTTGAACTCGTTCACGATTGGAATCGACCCGCCTTCGCGCACCAACATCGGTTCATAGCCAAACGCCACCCGCAGAGCCCGCAGGGCGGCTTGCGCCTGGACGCTCGTCGGCGACACCAGGTAAGGCTCGCCCCCATGACCGGCCTGCACCTTTAACCGAACGGTTCGCGGACAGATATTTTTCAGATGCGCCTGCAGGAGTCTCTTGATCCGGGCGGGGGTTTGATTCGGCACCAGGCGGCACGTGATCTTGGCGCGGGCCCAGGCGGGAATAATCGTTTTGCTCCCTTCGCCCTGATACCCGCTGGTCAGCCCGTTGATCTCCAGGGTCGGGCGGGCGCTGCGTTGTTCGACCGTGGTATATCCCTTTTCACCGAACAGCTCCGGCACACCGAGAAACTTCCTCATATCGGCCACCTTGTCCGGCAAGCGCGCAAGTTGCCTCCGCTCGAACGCGGTCAGGGGAAGAACATCGTCGTAAAAACCGGGAATGGTGACGCGGCCCTCCTCGTCCCGCAGCCGGGCCAGTAACTGGCACAAGGCCATGGCCGGGTTTTCAAGGCATCCCCCGTAAATGCCCGAGTGCAAATCGCGCGATGGCCCGTGAACTTCAATTTCAAAAGCCACAATGCCCCGCAACGAATAGGTCAGCGACGGATGCCGCGGACTGGGAATCCCGTTGTCCGATATGACGATTCCTTCGCAATGCAGCCGCGCCCGATTCTGTTTCAGAAACGCAGCCAGGTTTCGGCTGCCCACTTCCTCCTCGCCTTCGATGACGAACGTGACGTCGCACGGCAACTCGGTGCCGGTCTGCAGGTAAGCCTCAATCGCCTTGAGGTGGGCGAAATGCTGGCCCTTGTTGTCGCTGGCACCGCGTCCAAAGAGACGGCCGTTCGAGACGCGGGCTTCGAAAGGCGGAGTCTTCCAAAGCTCGAATGGCTCCGGAGGCTGCACATCGTAATGACCATAAACCAAAAAATGCGGACGGCTCGACCCTTTGCGGCGCGGCGTGCTGGCAATCACGACCGGATTTCCCGAGGTCGCGCATAGCTCCGCTTTCAAACCGATCTTCCGGCAATGATTGGCCAGCCACCGGGCGCAATTGAGCAGATCACTTTTGTGTTTGGGTTGTGCGGAGACACTGGGGAACCGCACGTATTCACACAATTCCTGAACGAATCGCGCCTTGTTCTGTTTCAAATAACGAATAACGGGCTGCATGCGCCGGTATCTAAGCAGGCCGAGCCGCGTTTGCCAACGCAGGACAGCGCGTCCCGCCCGTCCAAGCAGCCTCTTTGACCCATGAACTCCCCGTGAACCTCGCGGAAGCCGAGTAAGTGAGGCTCGCTTCGAGTTGTCATAAGCCCCTCACGCCGCCTCCCGCTGTCCAGGGAAACGCCGCGCCAAATTTCGCTTCGGAAAATTTCACCCGACTTGTGGCGGCAACAATTCCTGGGAGGCACCGGATGACCTTTGACCTGACCAGAATCCTGCAAAACAAACGCGCGTTCCGGCAACGTCTGGCGGCCCGGCCCATCGAGGAAAGGCTGGCCATGCTGGACGCGCTGCGGGAGCGCGCCCTCGCGCTGCGCGAATCCCGACCGGCAGTGGAAGCAGATGCGCTTCGGGAAGATCCTCCCGCTTATCGGACACAACCAAAGCAGGCCGGATGAAAGCCACAAGTGGCGATTTGAAATCCATCCTCGTGGACAAACGCGCCTTCCCGCCCGCTGGCCTCGACGAAGCGGCTGCGCGAAGTCGGGTGCTCACCCGCCGCCTGCGCTTCTCCGTTGCCCACGAAATCGGCCACCTCATCCTGCACCGCGACATCTACGCCGGCCTGCAACACGCCACCGCCGCCGAAAGGTTCGATTACATCTCCGCCATACCCGGAAACTGGCTTGCCCCAACGGGGCAAAGGAAAATAGCCCAGGGTTGCTCGCACAAC
>CAZCUL010000086.1:0-8290 GCA_964501475.1 uncultured Verrucomicrobiota bacterium
AACGTAGCGGCGAGACATCGTGAAGGCGAAGCGCTGAGGAGAGGACTCCTCAACGCTTTCGTTTCGGGGAAGGAGCTGCCGCGGCGCTTCGCGCGGCTTAAGGCAGCGTAGCGCGGGCTGCTGAGCCTGCGCCGAGGCAATCAGTCTCATGCCTATGTCGAGCAACACCCCGTTTTACATTTCCGCGTGCGCCGGCTGGCAGTCGGCAAGACGGCAAAGCGCGGCGAAGCCGCGGCCAAAGGAGCGCGGCTCTCCCCAGCCGCAGCGCGCCGATTCGGAAGGAGCAGATTTTTGTTTGCTGGCCGGTCAGCGTGGTTATACTGGCTCGATACCGGAACGCCCGGCTATTTGAGACTGGATGTTGGCCCGCGGCGTTCGGAATGCGATCTCTCATGAGCAGCAAAGTCACCATGCGCGCGGTTGGGGTCTTCCCTGGGAAGCGGGAAGTGGCATTGATCGAACATGCCCAGCCGGCGATCTCTTCGCCCACGCAGGTGAAATTCCGGACGCTTGAAGTGGGCGTGTGCGGGACGGACAAGGAGATCTGCACGTTTGTTTACGGGGCTCCGCCGCCGGACTTTGAATATCTCGTGCTGGGGCATGAGGCCCTGGGCGAAGTGGTGGAAGTGGGGGCGGGAGTTCGCGCCTTCAAACCGGGCGACCTGGTCGTGCCCAGCGTCCGGCGGCCGTGCCCTCATGAAACCTGTCAGCCGTGCCGGGCGGATTTGCAGGACTTTTGCGAGACGGGCGACTTTACGGAACGCGGCATCAAAATGACGCACGGGTTCATGACCGAGCTGGTGGTCGAAGAAGAGAAGTATTTAAACTTCGTCCCGCACGATTTGCGCGATGTGGCGGTGCTGGTGGAGCCGTTGACCGTGGCGGAAAAGGCGCTGGCACAGATTTGGAAAGTGCAGCAGCGTTTGCCCTGGGAATGCCCCGTCGTGGCGGGGAAGGCGCGTGGACATTGCCATCGAGCCGTGGTTTTGGGCGCGGGACCTGTCGGGATTCTGGGGGCCATGATGCTTGTGGCGAACGGTTTTCAAACCTGGGTTTATTCCAGGTCGAAGGCTCCCAACCCAAAATCTGAACTGGTCGAATCGTTCGGCGCCACCTACATCTCGTCAGAAACCGAATCAGCGGAGCAACTCGCCGAGCGGGTCGGAAACATCGATGTCGTTTACGAGGCGGTGGGGGTGGCAAAGGTGGCGTTTGATGTCCTGCGCGTGCTCGGAAACAACGGCGTGTTTGTCTTTACAGGCATTCCCGCGCCGCGCAAGCCAATCGATATTTTTGCTGACGTCACCATGCGTAACCTGGTTTTGAAGAACCAGGCGGTCATTGGGACGGTCAATGCCGACCGGGCGGCATTCCTTGATGCGATTCGCGACCTGGGGGTTTTCAAACAACGCTGGCCCGAGGCGCTCAATGCCGTTATTACCGGTCGTTTTACGATGGAATCCTATGACGAACTGCTGACTGGATCGCGAACGGGCATTAAGAATGTCATCGCGCTGGAATGAGTCCGCATGAATCTCCGCTTCGAGCGGGGGAGAGGGAGCCCGAAGTGCGGGAGCGGAGGCGCCGGCGTTTCCTGCGGTTCAGTGGTGTCGGGCGCGATTCGTTTGCTTTCTCCGGTTCCGGACGCGGCGCAAGGTGAATTTGAAGTTAAGAAAGAGACCCACCATGAGCAAAGACTGGATTGACGTTTCTGTGCCTCTTTACAGCGGCATGGTTCATTGGCCAGATAATCCGCCGGTTAAGATCGAGCGAATGCTGAACATGGACAAGGGGGACGTCTGCAACGTGTCCACGCTGTCGATGGGCTCGCATACGGGCACGCACATGGATGCTCCCGTTCATTTCATTCGCAAAGGCAAAGGTCTGCATGAGATGCCGATCGAGGCCACGCTTGGCCCGGCCCGTGTGATCGATATCCGGGACAAGGAATCGATCAAACCGGATGAGTTGCGCCCGCACCGCATCCAACGTGGCGAACGCGTTCTCTTTCGGACGCGCAACTCGAGCCGCTCCTGGAAGACCGACGAGTTTGACAAGGATTTTGTCTATATTTCACAGGAGGCCGGGCGATTCCTCGCTGAACGCAAAGTGCGCACCGTGGGGGTGGATTACCTTTCAGTGGGCGGCTTTCGCTGTGACGGCGTCGAAACTCATGAAGCTTTGCTGGGAGCGGGAATCTGGATCATCGAGGGTTTGAACCTGGCAAAAATCAAGCCGGGCAAATATGACTTGATCTGTCTGCCTTTGAAAGTGCGGGGCGGGGATGGCGCGCCGGCCCGGGCTATCTTAAGACCGCTCCGCGGCGGACGTTAAGCGGAATGGGCGGAGGCTCGGGGCGATCAACACGCCTGCGCGGCCCTTAAAGGAACTTCACTGCATTGCCTGAAGGGCGCGAATTTTCTCCACCCACATGCGGCGGTTCGGCGCCAGATTCTCATAGACCGGCTGCACCGCGCGAACGAACGGGGCGGTATCGACTTCGCGAGTAATTCGGACGCCCTCCTGTTCGAGTTGCCGATACATGCTCTCCGTCTCCTCCTTCCAAAGCTGCTCCTGGTATTCGCTGGATTCGCGGGCGGCCGCCCGCAAGGCCTCCTGTTCGGGCGGAGTGAGCGAATTCCATGCTTTGAGATTTATGATCAGGACGTCCGCTGGCCGGGAATGCTCGTCGAGGTAGTAGTAAGGGCAGCTCTTGTAGTGGCCCTCGGTCCAGTAGGAAGGGGCATTGTTTTCGGCGGCTTCGACGCGTTCGCCCTTTTGGAGTTGTTGAGTCAATTCCGGGCCAAACTTGATCCCCACCGGGATCGCGCCCAAAGCCTTCATCGAATCGATCATCGTCTGACTTTCCTGAACGCGGATTCTCAAGCCTTGCAGGCTTTCCAGCCCGGTGATCGGTTTTCGTGAGTAAAAGCTACGGGCGCCCGCATCGTAATAGGTCAGTCCTTTCAGGCCGACTGTTTGCAATTTGTCGAGGAGCGCCGCGCCGATCTCCCCCTCGAGCGCCCGCTCGTAATGGCCGCGGTCGCGAAACAAGAACGGCAGCGCCCAAATACCCATTTCGTCCACGAGCGATTCCAATGCGCTCGAACTCACCTTCGTCATCTGCACGCTTCCGGCCTGGACTTTTTCAATCAGCTCCTTTTCCGATCCCAATTGCGCGCTGTGCCGGATGTCAACCGTGAGCTTTCCGCCGGTTTTCTGTTCGGTCAATTCTGCCATCTTCAGCATGGCGCGGTGGACGGGATGTTTGTCCGTGAGAACATGGGCGAGCTTGAGTTCGCGAGGCGCATTGCCGGTGTTTTCCTGCTGGCGGCAACTCACGAAGGTCGCAGAGAGCAGAGTGATCAAAGTCAGCGGCGCTGCAGGCCAGGGTCTTCGCATGAAAAGAGCTAATCAGGCATCAAAGAGACGATGCAAGCAGGGATTGATCCGGTCTGGGCGATGTTGGGCGATGTCCGAGGCGCGACGGGGTTTACTGCCGCACTTCGACTTTCGAAACGCCATAAGCCCCCAAGGGGAGCCACAAACCACGGGCCGCGTTTCCGTCCGCGCCCTCCAAAGTGGGCCAAACGCACCCGGAAAGGTTGCTCGCGCCGATGGGCTCCAAGGCAGCCGGCGTGGTCAGGTCAAACAAAATCACTGTCCGGTGGTTGTCCTGCGCCGCAAACATTCCCGGAAAATCGGCGAACAGATAGACCGGAGCATCGAGAGTGACTTCACCCAATTGAGTAAACTCGCCCTCGTTCGAGAGGGTCCAGGTCTCCAGAAGGTGAGGCGCGACGTTTGTGTTCGAGTAATTGTATCCGGGCCGCCCGAGAAAGACGCTTGTATCGACGATATGCACCGGATGAGGCCAGACCTCCGGCAGTTCGAGCGTATCCACAAGATGGGCTTCCACGCCGTCATAAGCGCTGGCTGTTAAAGATTCCTTCCAATACCAGTTTGTAGGCCGCCACTGAGAGCCAATGGTGTAAAGCAGCGACCCGCCTCGCGAAAGTCCTGTGAGGCGGCCCGGGATGTTCACCGGATCGCGCACCATTGGATGAAAGGCGTCCCGATAGTCCACCACATCGAGATAATCGCGGACTACCCACGTCCCGATGGGGCCGGAGTTGGTCTTCGATTCGCCCGTGGCCGGGTCCGTGGTGACCGTGGGTTCGCCCCGGGTCTGCCATTGCGATTCCAGACCAATAATGAATTCGCTTTGGCGGTGGCTGATGTAAACCAGACCGTTGGTGGCAAAGGCCGGACTGAAACTCCACCACTGATGGTTCGTCCTGCTCAGCGTCACCTCCGAGGCAAATTGCGGCGCCGCCGGATCGGCCACATCAAAAGCAAGCAGGCGTCCGCCGCCGCCAAACCCGTGAGGCCACCAGATGTCCGGCGCGAACGAAGCCGTGCGTTGAAAATCCGTCGTCGCCAGGAACCAATAGTCTGGCTGGCCGCTCATCCAGACCAACGTTGTGGGCGTGGGCCAGACCGGACGCCGGCTGATGCTTCCAACCGGCAGCTCGATGCTCGTCCTGCCGGCAAGCTGCAGGGCAGGCAGGTTTCGAAGGTCGAATACGGAGAGAATGAACTCATTGGTCAGTGCTTGTCCCCCGGTAGTGTCGTAAATCGGATAGTAAAAAGAGCTGAAACTGCTTTGCGCGACGTAGAGGTAATCTCCTCGCACATCCGCGCCCACGATGGGCAGATTTGTCAGCACCAACTCCGCGACCAGATCATTTGGGCTTTCGGCGCGCGCCAGGCGGATGGCTGCCGGCAAACTGCGGTGCCACCAGCCTCCGTTGATGGGAAGCTCGATTAGATAATCGCCCGCCAGAAACACCTGATCTACAGACCAGGCCAGCGAGGTCATGCCCTGCACGACCGGGTTGTCACGATCCGTGGCGTCCACACTCAGGAGTTCCCAGCCTGAGATCGAAAGGATGCGGTCCGAATAGAGGGTTGCCCGCCGCGGGCTGAATTCGTGCTCGATGACGCCGCGCTTTACGAGGTTGTCCGGATTCAAATCAATCAATTGCACCCGGGAGGCATAGCCGTTGGTCGTAACGCCATTGTAAGGAACCAGGATCAGGCCGGGGCCTGGCAGGACCGTGAACGCTTTCTCATCCCAGTTCGCCTCGCTCCACGAGTAATTCTCGCCGAAAAGGACCATGCTCAACAAGGCAGGCTCCGCCGCATCGGCCACGTCGAAGAGCGATACAGCTACGCGACTGGTTTCAACGCCGACTGCCACCAGGCGATCGCCGAGCGGCTCGATGTAAGTGGAGTATCCCGGGACTTCGAGATGCCCGGCAATCCGGGGATTCGCCGGATCGTCCAGATCGACGATCCAGAGCGGATCAATGACGCGAAACGTTACAACATAAACACGGTCACCATCGAAGCGGGTGGCAAAAAGGCGTTCGCCTTGTCCGAGTTCGAGTTCGCCGAGTTTGAGCACGCCGCCGGGACCAAGAGCGCGCGGGTCGGAAAGTCGAAACGTTTCGAGCCGCGTCACCAACTGCCTCCCGCCATCCAAATGCCAGTCTTCGGCAATGGTGGTCAGAATCCCGTCGCGATATCTCAGCTTGAACTTGTCGGGGATTTGGCCCTGGACTGTGATCGATTCATAGGCGCGAATGGTTCCATCGGGGTTCGTCACATCCACACTGCGAACGATCGACTGCCACCAGTTCGAGGGATGGCGTGTCACCACCAGGAAGAGCACGTCCGTGGAGGTAACCACATTGCCGTAACCCGCGAACCAAAGAGTATTTCGCGCCAACGGATCGTCCGGATCGGAAAGGTCGAAACCGGTCACCGCGGTGCCCCATTCCCATGTCGAGTTGCTGCTGCCCGCTACCGGCCGGTACTGCTGCGATGCCACATACAAAGCGCTTCCCACCAGGCGGCTTTCCTGGATGTAGCCCGGCACGGCGAGCTTCCGGACGATTACCGGAGTGCCATCGTCGTCCCTGACCACAAGGACCGCGCCGTTCGCGTCGTTGGCGAAGCAGTCGTTTCTGGCGAGCAGGACAACATGGCGTTCGCCCAGCACATACATCTGCTCGCCGGAAGCCGGCAAATCGAGAGTGCCGCGGATGGCAGCGGCATCGGGGTTGGTGATATCGATGATTTGGAGGCCGCGAAGCTGATTGAAGAAATAGAGTGTTTGCCCGCGGACCTTCCAGATATCCGACTCCACCACTTCGCGCGAAGAGCCTTCCTGACCGGGGCCAAGCTGGTCGCGGGGGTCGGCGGTGGTGGGTCCGAAAAAGTTCGGGCCGCTTCCGCTGCCGGGTTCGCCCAGGAATTCGTTCGTGCCCGAATAGAATGAGCGCGGCAAGGGATCGGTCGCATCCCCCCGGACGCGGAGAAGCTCGATCCGCCTTGAGATGGGCATCGAGAAGGTCCGTTCACCGCCAGCCTGGTCCAATCGGGCAACGATTCTGGGTGCCCACCCGCCGGGGCCGAGCCGTTCGCGGGACTCCAGGGTAATTCGCTCAATGCCCGCAGGCACCGAGACGCTCACGAGAACATTCGTGCCGGTTTGCCGGATGGAAGTGATGACGGGAGATGAAGCAGCAGACAGAGAAGAAACACCCGCAGAACCCCAAAGAACCAACCCACACAAAAGGTGAGATAACGCAGCAGATAACGCAGTCTTTCTCATAAGCATGGGCATCAGAAATTCCTGCCTGAAAACCAGCTTTACTAAACCCGGTTGCGGCAGGATCGTCAAGACTTTGAGCGGGCAACGCGTGGTGCACGCGCGCAGGGAGAGACAGGGACCTCAGCGCTTCTTGAACTTTTCCAGTTTCGGTTGGATCACGACGGCGCAATAGGGGGCATTCGGGTTTTTGCGGAAGTAATCCTGGTGATAATCCTCGGCGACGTAAAATTTTTCGAGCGGAGCAATTTCCGTTACGATCGGGCTTTTAAAACTTGCGGCCGCCTTTTTCTTTGATTCCTCTGCCAGGCGCTTCTGCCCGGCGTCATGATAGAGGATGATCGACCGGTATTGGCTTCCCACATCGCCGCCCTGCCGATTGAGGGTGGTGGGATCATGCGCGGCCCAGAACAGGTCGAGGAGCTTTTCGTAGGAGATTCTGGCCGGATCGTATTCCACCTGGACCACCTCGGCGTGGCCGGTTTCGCCGCTGCATACCTGTTTGTAGGTCGGGTTGGGTGTCTTGCCCGCGGCATAGCCGGAGACTACCGACTTAACGCCATCGGCGGTCTCGAGGAGCGCTTCCACACACCAGAAGCAACCGCCACCGAACGTTGCCTTTTCAGTCTTCACGATGCCGGAGTCCTTTTCAGTTTCTGCTTGCATGGCAGGAATCATTAAAATCAGCCCGCAGCAGGTTGCCCACTTTGCGAGCCAGCGGTCGAGCTTTCGAGCCGAAAGCAAAGCCATTTTTGCGCTCATTGCGATCAGCCTACATGACGCTGCGCAAGTGAACAATGCCCTTTTTAAATCGCGCGTTTACCATTTCTTAGAGCAAGGCGGCTCCGTGTTTGCGCAACCAAAGCTCCGCGTCACGGTAGCCGGGGCAGGCCTCCCTCACCAAGGCCCAGAAGCGCGGCGAATGATTCATCTCCCGCAGGTGCATCAGTTCGTGGATGATGAGGTAGTCCCGCACTTCAAAGGAGGCCTGCAACAACCGCCAATTGAGCGATATTGTTCCGCTCCGAGAGCAGGAACCCCAGCGGGAGCGCTGGTTTCGAACGATGGTCCGGCTCACCCGGCATGGATGCAGGTCCGCCAATTCGGCCACGCGATGCGGCAATTCACGACGGGCAAGATCGAGCAGATGAGCTTCGACCATCGGCCGAAAGTCGGTGGGAAGCGATGCGGCGACAAAACTCTCGGCACCCAGATGAATCCGCCATAAGCCCCCTTCGAGCAGCGCTTGCAGGCGTGCCGGTTCCCCTCGGAAGAGAATTTCCGTGCCCGGTTGCCAAATCCCCTTCCGTCGAGCTTCGAACCGCTTGATCTGTTCGATCAACCACTGGGTGTGCTTGGCGGCAAAGCGGCGCGCTTCGGCCTCCGAACCACGGCGGGGAATGGTTACCCGGGGCCGGCCGTCCCGGTCCACAAAGAGCCGATAGCGGCGAGCGCGGTCGCTGCGGCAATAAATAAGCGGCGGCAGGCATGAGGCGGGTTCTGGGGTTTTACCGCCGGAAAGGCGAGCCGCCTTGTCGAGCTTGTTAAAGAGCGGATTAAAATCAAGTTGCTGAAGGGCCACTGGCCCATGAGAAGCCCAAGCCGAGGAAA
>CAZCUL010000087.1:0-3165 GCA_964501475.1 uncultured Verrucomicrobiota bacterium
GACAACTCTGAATGATCGAGTAGATCACCGCGCTGCGCCATCCAGCCTGAGGGTGGCCGATAAAAAGCCATCGCCGTTTGCCCACACAGCTCGGGCGAATGTCATTTCGACAAGATTGTTGTCGATGTGGTAATCGGGACGCTCCAGGTAAATTTGCAGCGCCTCATACTCGTTGAGGAAGTAGCGGATGGCCTTGCCCAAACTGCTCTGCGGCAGCACCAGGGGGCGCAGTTCCTCGGCCCGGTCTTTCATCTGCGCCCAAATTGAAGGGGCTAGTTCCAGCCGAATCCTTTGCCGCTCCTGCGGGAGCGTGTCCCGGGCTTCATCTTCGATTCGGTAAAGCTCGCGAAACCGGCCAATGAACCAGATGGCCTGCCGATCTCCCTCCAAAGCCGCAGTGTAGAACTTGCGCCGACTATGGGCCGCGCATCCGGCACGTCGCAGGCCAGGCATCTTGCTGAGCAATGTCTGGTAGGCGCTGAAGTCGTCGCTTTGAAAGAGTCCCTGGAAGCCCGCGAGGGCTCGCAGCGGCACGTCGTGCGCCCGGCCCTGGTCAAAGACCAGAATGACGTCGCCGCCCGGGTGGGCGAAAAACCAAAGGTAGCCCTTGGCCGCCTTGCCCTTGACTTCTGGATCCAACACCCGCACTGGCGTCTCATCGATCTGCACGTAATCGCCCTGCTTCATCCGTGCCCACATCCGATCCACGATCAGGCGCAAGAGTCCGGCGATGTGCTCGATCCACTGTACCATCTGCTGCCGGGGAATGATCACGCCGTGCCGTTCCCTGAAAATCCTCTCCAGGGTGTAGAGAGCCAGGTGGTCGTCGTATTTGGAAAGCAGGATGAACACGGCCAACCCCAACCCCAACCGGCTGCCGGGAATCAGAGAGGCAGGCAGTGGCGGCGTCGCGATCTTGCCACACCCGCACTGGCAAGCCCGTTTGATCCGCACCGTCCGGCGCACGATCAACTTGGCCGGGATCAAATCCACCTGTTCGCTGACCTCTTCCCCAATCTTGTCGCCCAGCTTGCCGCAGTGTTCGCAGGCCGCCTCGGTCGGTTCGAGCACCGTGGTGGTCACCTCCAGATCGACGGGGATCGGGCGCCGTCCGCCCCGACGCCGGGGCTTCTTGTCTTCTTTCTGTTCCTGCTCCTCTTCCTTGGCTTCATCCAACAGGACATCTTGACTGTCGGGTGTCGGGCGCTGGTTTTGCTCGTTGATGTCCCCCGCCACCGCGGCCAGTTCGGTTTCCTGCTCGGGGGTGAGTTTCTCGGACTTGGGCCCGAAGAGCATCCGCTTGAGTTCGTCGATGAGGGATTTTTGTTCGGCGATGAGCGACGCCTGTTCGGCGATGGATAAGTTCTGTTGGGCGATGAGGGCGTCCCGCTGGGCAATGGTTTGTTGATGCTGGTCGGCCCGATCCAGGAACCATCGCAGGTCAGCGTTGGACTTGGCCAAGGAGGCCAACCGGCGCTTTCGTTGCTCCATCTGGGCCAGAAGCTCCTGCTCGTTCATGCGCACAGACGTTGTTGGAATTTCCAGTGGAGCGGATAAACGTGAACGTCTTTGATCGGAGTCCGCAGCGAGGTGAAACGATCCTGACGGGTCCGTCCGGTGGTCTGTCCCACGCCAATCCAGTTGGCCGCCCGGTAGGCGGTGCCGCGGAAGCGGTCCCGCTCGACGAATGTCTCCACCAGGTAAATGGGATGGCCATACTTGACCTGCCAATCCCGCGAGAGCCGCCGCAACACCGCGCCCAGTGTCCAACTGGCCAGATGTGGCACCTGCACCCACGGCAGAATAAGGAAACGAGTGTTGTTGGTCAGCAGGGACAGGTTGGCCTGGCGCTGGGCGGCCGTCCACCCGATGAACCGGTCCCGGTCCTGACACTTCCAGGCGGCCGAACCAAACACCATGCAGGCCAACAGCCGGCCAGAATTGGCGCGCACGGTGTATTGGAGGTTCTCGCCCACCGTGCCGCCAAAGCTCAGGTAATGAAATCGGCCCAGAGCTGCCGCTACCTCCTCGCGCCCGGCGCGGTCCTGGCTGACTTCACTGATTTGGAGGGAGCCGATCTCCGGAAGCGCTCCGACGCACGGAGAACTCTCCCATCGCCAGGGCACCGCAGGGGTTTGGCGCATGCGGTTGGACGGCGCCTGGCGTCGGGCCGGCAGTTGCACGTGGCCGCGTTGCTCCAGTTTGAGCAAGAGCGAGCGACTGGCCATGTCCTTGAGTTGGCCCGCGGCGTTACGCCAGTTCCAATGTTCACACAGCGCCTGAGACAGGCGTCGGCGGCTCCATTGCGGATGCTCGGCAATCCATTGGCGGATAAGTTCCAGATCGACCGAACTCAACTCGCGGCCTTGAACGGTGAAGGTCACGGGAGCAAGGATGGAGTAGAAAGAAAGTGGAGTCCAGTCGAAAATCAAAAAAGATTACGCCGTGCGATACCACCGTGGCCGGGGCATTCCTTCAATGCCATGGAGGAGCAGTTGCAGTTCCTCCGGGCGCAGGGACCGGCTGGACCCTTCCCCGCCGATCGGGGCGAAGGTGCCTCGCTCCAGTCGTTTGGTACAGAGCATCAGGCCAGACCCGTCCCAGAAGAGGATCTTCAAGCGATTGCGCGATCTGTTGACGAAAACGAACAGACATCCAGAGGTCGGATCCTGCCCAAGGGTCTCTTTGACCAGGGTATGAAGGCCGTTGAAACTCTTGCGCCCGTCGATGGGAGCCAGCGCCAGGAAGACCCGGGTGGCCGGGGAAAGGCTCAGCATGGCGGGCGCAGGTTCCTGACCAGTTGAGCGATGAACTCGGGCGTGGCCGCCGAACCGAGTCGAACGGTGATGTCGCGACCCACGCCGATCTCGATCCCGTGCGCAACGGCGGTCGTCTGGGGCGAGAGCAAAACTTCTTTGAAAAGCGGCGCCGACCGACGCGTTGGATTGGGCCGCCGGTAGAGCCAGCGCAGTAAGGTTCCGAGTTTGAGCCGATGGGTGCGTGCGAACTGCGCCTGGGTGACAGCGCTTTGGCGGTAGAGACGGACGAACCCGTCGCGTTGAGCGGCGGTGAATTTGCGGCGGTCTGCCGGTCGGGATGCATTCATGCCCGCCAAAATACCAAGCCGGCCGTCCCTCAGGAAGATGGGTCCCGCTTACCGCTTAC
>CAZCUL010000088.1:0-3141 GCA_964501475.1 uncultured Verrucomicrobiota bacterium
TGGCGCACGGTCGAGACGGTGGATTGAACCACAAAGACGTCGGCGCCGGCTTCCTGGGCGATGGCCGCAAAACGTTCGGCGCGCTGGGGGATCGAGCTGACGGCGGCAAGGGCTCCTGCTCTCTTGAGTTCCTCGACGCGACGGCTGATCAGCTCCTCCTTGATGGGCTCGAGGTAAATCTTTTGAATGATGGTGGTGATATCCTTCGGGCCGGCCGTGATGACCCGTTCAATGACTTCGGCGGGGTTTTCATAACGGGTTTGGACCCCCTCGAGGTTGAGGACGCCGAGCCCGCCCAGTCGCGACATCTCGGCGCAAAACCCCACGTCGGTCACGCCGTCCATGGCGCTGGCGATGATGGGGATTTTCAAAGTGATGGCGCTGCCATCCTTGCGCGGGATCTGAAAGCTGGTATCGACTTCGACCGGATTAATCGTGATCTGTCCCGGCACCAGGGCGATCTCGTCGAAGCCATAAGTGACGCGGGCTTTTCGATTTCGGCCAATCCACATTCCCATAGGCTGTCGTGTTAAATAAAAGGGATTGAGTGGAAAACTCCGCCCAACCCCGGGTTATTGTCCTGGTTGTTGATTTAAAACTTAATGGCGTCGTTGATCGTGCCGCATTGCGAACAACGGGAGCGATCCACGTCGGCGTCGTCGGTATATACGAACCCGCACGATTCGCAACGGAAAATATGGTCCTCGCTGGCCGTGGGCCCGAAGCGCCTCTGACGATGCTCGGAATATAGGGCGACAGCCGAAAGGCCGGCAAGCAAAACCACCACATATCCGAGCAGGAGCGCGTCAATGGTCATATCATCCCTCGGCCGGTGACGTTACAGCGGCTGGCTCAGCGGTATGCCACTGAAAAATGAGCTTCGCGGAAGTCAGTTGCGGTTCCGATCTTTTCCCTTCGGCCGCAGGCTCGAAGCGAAGATCCCGGGCAACCGTAAGCGCGAGCTGGTCGGCTTCGCTCAGGCCGCTTTCGTTCAACAACGCCGCCGTTCGCGTCCGCCCCTGCGAATCAACCAGCACGCGCACGACTGTGTCCGACAAAAGATCGGGATGCATCCAGGAAGGCAGGGTTGGCGCTTCCGCGGACAAGCGCTCGGCGAGCTCGCCCTCGATTCGCAGCTCGGATCGAGTGCGCAAGGGCCGGTCCGGCACGATAAATCCGGGGTTTATCAGCCGGGAAATCGGCTTGTCAGCAGTCAAAAGCGGTCCCATGCCATTGGTCGAAATGAAGTTAAGGAAATCTTTGCCAAGGATTTCGCCGTTCACTTCCAGCCATCGTGGCGGCTCCGACCAGTCGGGGAGACGATGCGCTACGGGTTTGAAGGTCATCCATGCTTCGCCGGAAAAGCCCTCGAGATTCGGCAAGGCAAAAGCCATCGGGTCGGTAAGGACCGGTAATTCCGCCAGGCGGTTTGCGCTCCATGGGTTGGCAGCCAGATAGACATCGGTTCGAAACGAGGCCGCGGGCCGTTGGGTCGTGCCCCGCTCGGCCAGGTAGAGCACCAGTCCCAATTGCAGGAGAAATAGAGCGGCGACGGTGTAAATCCATCGCCGCCGATTCCAATTCAAGGGTTGAAGACGGTCCCCGGCCATCACCGACGGTACTTCCCGAAGCGGTGGAGTCATGGGCTGAGGTGCGGTTGCGGCCGCGGAATCGTAGCGGGGCGGGTCGCGAGCAAAGCGGTCTTGATCCCGGCCTGTTCTGCCAGCAAGGCCAGGCGGAGCAGAACCTCGTATCGCACATTCCGATCCGCCTGGATCACGAGCGTGACGGCTTCATCCATTTCCGAGACGCGCGCCCGCAGGCTCTTCAAGAGCTGATCTTCATTAGCGACCTGATTTTCGTAGTAAACCTGCCCGGTATTATCCACTGCGACAGTGAAGGTGGGAGCATCCACTCCGGGCAGATCGCCGGTTTGCGGCAGTTGAATGGGCACACCGGGTGTGAACACCAGGGAAGAGTGCAGCAACAAAAAAATCACCAGGAGAAAAAACACTCCTGCGAACGGCGCGGCGTCAAGCTGCCCGCGGAAGATTTTGGTCTGGCGCGGAAATCTCATGGCAGGATCGCCGCCGCCGAGCTGGGCATCTCAGAAACGATGTTCACGATTTCTGTGGCGGCCTTTTCCATGTCCAGGACAATCGAGTTCACGCGGCTGACCAGATAGTTATAGCCGGCGTAAGCCGGGATAGCCACGGCCAGACCCGCTGCCGTGCAGATGAGCGCCTCCCAAATGCCCCCCGCCATTGTATCCAAATGGGCGTTTGGCCCCTGGGCCTGAAGCGCCGAAAACACCCGGATAAATCCCAAGGCGGTGCCGAGCAATCCCATCAACGGAGCGACCTGGGCAATGGTCGCCAGAATGTTCAGCTTATCCTCCAGCGGAGGCACTTCCGCCAGGCCGGCCTCTTCGAGCGCCTCCCGCATCCCCTCCTTGCCCCGGTCGCGATTGAGAATCGCCACCTTTACCAGACGCGCGACCGGGCCCGGAGTGGCGTCGCAAATCGAAATCGCTTCCACCACGTTGTCGCGTTTGAGCACGTTGCGCATGCCGTTCAGAAACTCCATCGAATTGATCTGGGCCCGGTGATAATGGAGTACGCGCTCGATAAAGACCGCGACGGCGACAGCGCTCGTGGCCAGAATCAGCCAAATCATCGGCCCGCCGTGGGTCAGAAACGTCGGCAGCATGTCGCTTATATAGATTTCATCCGGAAAAGTTCAAAGTTCAAAGTTCCGCGGGTCTTGGCGGGGGCACATCTTCCAAATAACACTTACGCGGCCTTTTGGAGTTCAACGAGGTCGAAGCCGAGCTCGTGAGCAGTTTTACGCGAGGCGGTTGGTCTGGCGAACTACGCGGTAGCGGCGGCTAACGCCAACCGCCATGAGCTCCGGCTGCAAAGTCAGCGGCAGGAGCAAAGGTTGGCTCATTGCTGAACAAATCATGCCTCCTGGAACCACCGTCGCACTTCGCCGTTGCCGACGAGGTTGCTGCACAATTTGTAGTCGTTCTGTTTGCGGGCCGTGTGCGACTACGTGCATTTGAATCCGGCGCGAGCCAAGCTGCTCAGGCCGGAGCAGGCGTTGCGGGAGTATCGCTGGAGCAGTTGGCCGGAGTATTTG
>CAZCUL010000089.1:0-3069 GCA_964501475.1 uncultured Verrucomicrobiota bacterium
AAAATCAGTTACATAATCCACATAAGGCTGTTCTTCCACGAAATTAACCAACACCGATTTATATATTTTTCCGTTAAAAGAAGGGTTGCCACCTCCATTGAACGCCCAGGGCGAAAGGAAACGGGTGATCGTTTCTTGCAATGTTGCGACATAAAACGTTTCGTCGAACCCGTCGTGCAAACGCAGTTTGAACGCAACGCGTATGTCTTCGAATTGGGGATTTCGCACGTGCAGGGTGACGAAACAAGACAGCCGCTTGCACAAGAACGCCTCGATTTCCTCTAATAACCCCAAGCTCGTGTAGGGCCGTAAGGGGTCGCGCAGGTTTTGGAATGACTGATTGGGAATGGTGACGATGGTCACGTGGCCCGGGGCCAGTTCTCGATAGATGCCTTGGCCACTTTCAGTCGGTTCGTAATGCGTGTGGTTGAGACATTTGGCTTTGTAAATCTGGGGGAACGCTTCCAAGATCAACCGCTCGTAATCCCACAGCGCAATGCCGCGGTCTTTGTGCCGCAGCCGTTCGCTGATGCGAGTGCGAAAGGCTTCTGAGTGTTCTGCGCCTCGCCCTCCGAAGGTGGGAAAGGGCTGCGTAATTTTTTTGACTGCTGCATGAGGTTGATCCAGCTTGGTGATCGTGCCCGGGGGCAGCACTTTCGCGGGAAAAGCCGGATCATTATCCTTGTCGATGAATGTCGCTTCCAAGGCCTGTGCGGCGACCGTGAGCAGGCGGCACACCGCATCGCTCTCGGTGGTGACTGCCGCCCGGATCCAGTGCATATTGGCCGACAGCAGGGTGTTGGTATCGGAAGCGTCACGCGGTATGGAGAACGTGATGATGCCAGAGTTAAGCAAACCGCCAGTATGGTCTTCCACGTCGTTTGTCTCGAAGGTGACCCACTCATTACTGCGTAGATAACTCCAATGGATATGCGGGTCGGGTTTTTGCGAGAGCGGATCGGCGGTGCCGTCGGCGACTTGAAAGAGCAGGGCCAGATTTTGCGGTGGTTTGAGACCAGTGATGCCAAGATAGAGTTCGCTTTCACTGTTGTGGCTGAGATTATCGCGTTGGAAATCGAATTGGGGAACTAAGTAAACCTTGTTTGCGGTATTGAGAGCCGAGTGTTGCTCCGCTTGACCGAAGGGTGCGAGATGGAAAAAGCGCGCCTTGCGTCCATTAAATGCATCGGCATCGGTAGAACCTAAAGCGATGGTTTGCGAAGCGGAATAGCTCATCAAAAGTTCGTTGATAGATGGCCCGACCGGGGGATCTCCCGGATGTTCCGGGCCGTTCTCCTCGCGCAAAAATTTGATCAAATCAGCCTGATAGGCGTTCTGTCCGAAATCGCGGGTGAGCTTAAGACGGACAAAACCATGCCGGGAGGCCGTCTGATGAAATTCATTTGGGGTGAAATCCGTCTCATCCACGACGGGCAAGGCGAGATTGTTCGTCAAATTGTAGATGGTCGCAGCAACGCCAACCACAGGGATATCTGAAGGCCGCCATTGCCCGGCTTGCAGGAAATCAATACTGACATTTACAGGAATGGGTGGTGGATCTGTAGAAGAAGCCAGTACGGGATTGGTAAACGGCTGTCCGATAAACTCGAAGAACTTCAGAACCGTCTGCTCCGGAGGCCTGAAATAAGGTGTAGGCGGGGTCGACCAAGCCACCTCAATCCGAGCGGAGGTCAGTTGTTTTTGAAAGACCTCCTTGGAGCCGATGACCAGCGCACTATTCGCCACCGGCGATGCACCATAAGGCTGAAACGGCTTTGACGTATCTACCGAGCCGAAATCGTTGGACACCGCCAGGGTTTTAAGTCGCTCCACGTCGACCTGCAACTCAATATTGGTAATGGTGATGTCCTGGAGTTGGGTATATAGGTATGGAAACGCTGCACGGTGTTTCAGTTTGATTAATAAGACCGGAAGATCGGTGTCAAATGTATAGCCATGGGTGGCGGACACATAGGGCGTGATGGCCGGGTCGTTACCCGATATGCCGACGGTCAATCGCAGCACCCCGGACACGGTCGTGAAGCTGGAGGCTGATTTTTCAAACCACCCCTCTTCGGAAGTCAAGAGGCAAGTCATATCGTCTTTGCGGTCAGGGGTCAGAACCGCTGAGGCATTTGTGGTGATATTGACGGTAATGGTTCGCGTTCCCTCCGCCATCAATAAATAGTGCGACGCAATCGCAAACCCGATTTCCGCCTGAGGCATGTTGATGTCCTGGAGCTTCCCATTGCGATACACTTTGTTGTGAAAGGGGTGCCACGACTGATCTGCCGACGTGAGTTCCGCCCCCAGCCCGTCGTCAGAATTCGCCATTGGAGCGGCATAAAATCTGCCCTCGTGGTTGCCGGTTGGGGCGTCTTGTTCGAGGGTCTCGTCGCCATGCCGATAGACGGTCATGAGCGCCGCTATTTTGGCCTGGTTTACCACCACATCTCGGTCGTTGGCAAAAAAAGCCTTATTGCCGAGATCGTCTTTCCCGGCTTTGAACAGTTCATCCGCTTCGATTAAGTGAGAAGGCGTCTGTCTGGCCAGTTCCACTAACAGATGGGTGTTGCCCGGTTCGGCCGCTTTTTCCTTGAGCTGGAGAATGTCGCGGTAATAAAAATCCAAGTGCCGTCCGGTGAGTGTGTTGGCTTCGGCCCGAGCATGCTCGAAAAGGCGCAGAAAGGCTAAAAATAACGCGTAGTGCGGCTTGTGGCGATCCCAGTTGACGAAGGTGTCTTCCAATTGCGCTTTGGCGTCGCTCACCATGCGCGCATATACTTTTAGGAATTGATCCAGGATCGAGGTGAAGAGATTGTGAGTCGCGATGTGATTGACGTAAGCGAACACGGACGGCTCAGCGGGATTTCCGTATACCGATGGCTCTGCAGCAATGCTGTTGTAATAGTCGGCCCAATCGTCATCGGCGCCATCTATCCAATCCTTCGATAAATTGGCCGTGGCTAACTCTGAAAACTTCACGGCGCTCCCGCCTAAAATCGTGAGGGGAGCTGCCACTTCACCGGCACTGGTATTGAGCGGCCTGTGCTCGTCGTCCTCGTCAAA
>CAZCUL010000090.1:0-7864 GCA_964501475.1 uncultured Verrucomicrobiota bacterium
GGTTCTTTTTCTGGGCGCGGGCGATGTCACGAAAGCCGCCCATGCGCTTGCAGCAGAACTCGCACGGGAAATGGCCGAGCCGACAGAAAAGCTCCTTCAGGCACTGGCCAGCCGGCTCTCTAAAGAGACGATCTTGCGCCAGAATGAGCTGCTGGCCAAACGAACCACTTTGAGAGTCGGCGGCCCGGCGGATTTGTATATCGAACCTGCCAGTGAGAACGACCTCTCCCAAGTCCTTCGTTTCTGCAAAGAACACGGGGTCCCCTTCACGCTTCTGGGACGCGGTTCGAATCTATTGATCCGCGATGGCGGCATCCGGGGCGCAGTCATTTGCCTCAAGCATGCCAGCTTTTCGCGCATCGAAATTCAGGACGGACGGCTGCGCTGTGGCGCGGGTGTCAGGCTGAAGACGATTACCGTGGAAGCGCGGCGGCATGGCTTGAGCGGGCTCGAGTTTTTGGAGGGTATTCCGGGGACCCTGGGCGGTTCGATGCGCATGAATGCGGGCGCGATGGGGTCCTGGCTCTTTGATGTCATTGAAACCATCCGCTTTATGGATTTCGACGGCCGGGCTCAGGAACGCGCCGCGGGCGAAGTGAATGTCGAGTATCGGGGCTGTCCGCTTTTCAAGAATCATATTGCCCTGGGCGCCGTTCTGAAAGGCGAGCCCGCGTCTGCGGAGGCGATTGCGCTGCGCATGAATTCGTTTAGCCAAAAGCGCTGGGGCACCCAGCCTGCCGCCCCGAGCGCCGGTTGCATCTTCAAAAACCCCGCCGCCATCGCGGCAGGCAAACTGATTGACGAGCTCGGGTTAAAGGGCACGCGGGTCGGCGGGGCGGTTGTCTCGGATGTGCACGGCAACTTTATTGTGAACGAAGGCAGCGCCACCGCCCGCGACGTCTTGAACCTGATCGAGATTGTAAAAGAGCGGGCGAAGTCGGCGCGCGGAATCGAACTGGAAACCGAAGTGCAGATTGTCGGGGAGGAATGAGGCAGGGCGCTTTGTTTAACCCGGAGCGCGGCTGTCCCCAGCCGCAGCGGGTGGGAAGCGCGATGACGCGGGAAAATCCCCCCAAGCCCTTTCGAGTTCGTTCGTGCTGCGGCTGGTGACGAACTTCTTGCAGCTTGAGAGAACTCGATCCGACAGGGCCTGCCTCTCGATTCCCAATGGCGGTCTTTGAAGATGCCTTTGACCATCACCGTGATGCTGGGCGGTCCTTCCGCCGAACGCGAAGTGTCTCTCAAATCCGGCGCTGCTGTCGCCCAGGTTTTGCGCTCGCTCGGCCACATCGTCTTCGAGCTTGATCCAAAACAGCCTGGCTGGTCGGTGCCTCCTCAGACCGATGTCGTCTTCCTGGCGCTGCATGGCACCTATGGCGAGGACGGCACCGTCCAACGCGAACTCGAGGAACTTGGCATTCCTTATACCGGGTGCGATTCCGAATCCAGCCGCATCGCCTTTGACAAGGTGCTGACCAAGCAGCGCTGCCAGGAAGCTGATGTGCCCACCCCGCGCTTTGTCGTGGTGAGCGATGCAAAAGCCGCCTGGCCGGAAGGATGGAGCCCGCCGGTAGTGCTCAAGCCGGCGCGGCAAGGTTCAAGCGTGGGGCTGCAGTTCGTCGATCGCGTCGGGAACTGGCCCGGAGCGCTGGCGGATTCGCTTCGTTACGATTCGCAGGTGCTGGTCGAGGAACGGATCGCCGGCCGCGAAATGACGGTTGGCATCCTTGGCGATCAGGTGTTGCCGGTGGTGGAGGTCCGGCCCAAGAAAGGCTTCTACGACTACACAAACAAATACACCATCGGAGCGACCGAATACCTTTGTCCCGCACCGCTCGAACCTGAAACCGCTGCCGCTGTTCAGGTGCTCGCCCTCGCCGCCTTTTCCGCGGTGCATGGGCGGGACTACGCCCGCGTGGACGTCATGCTGCGATCCGACAGCCAGCCCTTCGTTTTGGAAGTGAACACGCTCCCGGGCATGACCGAAACGAGCCTGTTACCGAAAGCCGCCGCCGCCGCCGGGATCAGTTATGCCGGACTTTGCCAAAGAATGATCGAACTGGCCCTGGCCCGCTCCACCCGCTCGCAGGGGGCGGCGTAAGGAGGCTTTGATCAGAAACGCGCCTCGTCAGCCCGGCTGCTGACAAACGGGAATAAGCTCAATGTGGTACAAGAAAAAATCGCGCAACCGGCGCTTTGAACGGCGGCGCGTGCTGGACGTCAAGCTCCGCGCCAGTCAGCGCCGGCAGGCGCGCGTTCGCAAATGCGTGTTGTTCTTCAGCATCCTTTTTTCCATCGCGTTCGGAGGGGTCGTCGTTTGGCGCGGCGGCGCTGTCGTCCTGGACCGGCTCATTTACAAAAATCCCGCTTTCGCCATCTATCACGTCGAAGTCCGGACCGACGGAACTATTTCCATCGACCAACTGCGCCGCTGGGCGGGCGTGAAACTCGAAGACAATCTCTTCGCCCTCGACCTGGAGCGGGTGAAACGGGACTTGGAAATGATCCCGGCCATCAAGTCAGCCTCCGTCGAACGGGTTCTGCCGCACACATTGCGCATACGGATTGCCGAACGCGACGCCGTAGTCCAGTTTGTGCATACCAGGTCTCAGTCCGGCGGGTTGCTGGCCAGGGTGATCTATCACCTGGACGCCGATGGTTACGTCATGTTTCCCGCCCAATCCCATGAATTGTCGCGCGGGGCAACCAGAGTGGAAACCAATCTGTCGCGAATCGTCGGCATTCCGGTCACTGAATTGCGACCCGGCTATCGAGCCGAATCCGAACAGGTTCGCGCGGCCCTGGATTTGGTCGCCTCTTTCAATCAATCAGCCATGGCCGGCCGCACCGAGATCCGGCAAATCGATGTTTCCATGCCTGACATTCTGATGGTGACAACGGCGGACGGGGCCGAGCTGGCTTTCGGATTGCGGCATTTCGACGGGCAACTGCAGCGCTGGCTGGCGATTGATAACCACGGCCGGCGCACCGGTCAAAAGCTTGTCTCCCTCGACCTCTCCGTTTCAAACAATCTCCCCGCCCGCTGGGCGGAGGCGCTCTAATCGGGCGCGAGACCGCAAATCTCCCGGAAGGGCGCGCTGGAAACCACGAACAACCATCCACCGACTAACCGCTAACCAACATGTTTGACCCCTCATCCATCATCGCCGGTCTGGAAATCGGCACTTCAAAAGTTTGTGCCGCGGTCGGCGAACTGAACAGCGCCGGAGCCTTGAACATCATCGGACTGGGCCAGTCACGGTCCCGCGGCGTGCGCAAGGGAGAGATCGCCGATCCCTCCGCGGTGGCCGAAGACGCCCGCAACGCCATCGTTGAAGCCGAGCAGATGGCGGATGTGGAAATCCGCAGCGTCTTCCTGGGTGTGACCGGCGGGCACATCCGCGGTTTCACGAATCGCGGCGTGCATCCAGTGGTTTCGGCCGACCGGGAAATCACGCCGGAAGATGTCAAAGACGTGATCAAAAACGCCAAGGCGATCAATCTCCCGGCGGAGAACTACGTTATTCACGCCATCCGCCAGAACTTTTTAGTCGATGGCCAGGACGGCATCCTCGATCCGGTCGGGATGTTGGGCGCGCGGCTCGAGGTGGACATGCATGTCATTCACGGGAATTTTAATCGGCTTCAGAATCCCATTCGGGTCGTCAAGGGTCTGCAACTGGAAGTGGAAGCCATCGTCTTCAACGGCCTGGCCTCAGCGCTGGCATTATTGAGCCAGGAACAAAAGGAGCTCGGCACGCTCGTGATCGACATTGGCGGCGGCACCGCCGAGTACGTGGTCTATGCCGGAGGAACAATCAAACATAGCGGTGTTCTCGCGGTGGGCGGCGACCACATTTCGAATGATCTCGCCTACGGCCTCAAAGTGGCCCTGGGCCGCGCGGAAGAGTTGAAGATCAAGCATGGCGACTCCTTTACCCATGAGGCGGACAAGGGCCAAACCGTCACCGCGCCGGAAGAACTGGGCGCGCCCCAGCGCTCCGTCAGCCTGCAGCATCTCCGGCGCATTATGTCCGCGCGCTTGGAGGAGACTCTCGAATTGATCGAACAGGAGCTGATTCAGGCGGGGCTGCTCGATTATCTGCGCGCGGGTATTCTGATTTGCGGCGGCGGTGCTCGCATCCCGGGGATTCGGAAACTGGCCGAGAAGATCTTTCAATTGCCCGCGCAGATTGGCTGCGCCAATACCATCAGCGGACTCAAGTCGGCATTGGATCAACCGGAATTCGCCGCCGCCATCGGATTGGTCAAATTCGGCTCCTTTCAACAAAAACGCCGCACAAACAGCGGATCACTCACCCGAACCTTGCGCGACACCTTCAGCGGATTGCTCAGAAAATAAGCAGGACAGCGCGCCGCGCCTGCCGAAGCTTCCATGGTTTCCAACCCGCAAAGCGCTATGATTGTGAGCCCGGGTAACGAGCCCCATTTTTGAGAGAACACGAAAGAGAGGCCAGACGCGCTCTCCTGCTAAACAAGTCCTATGACACAAACTCGCGAACCCTCCGCCGATTCCGCCCTGCCCAGGAAAACGCTTTCCATTAAGGTTCTTGGCGTTGGCGGCGCCGGCTGCAACGCCGTCAACCACCTCGCTCGCCGCTCCCTTAGCTGCGTCGAATTCGTAGTCATGAATACCGACGCCACCGCTTTGGCGCAATCCGGCGTGGCGCGCAAACTGATGCTGGGCAGCAAATCGACTCGCGGCCTGGGCGCCGGCGGCGATCCCGAGTGCGGCCGCGCCGCCGCGGAAGAAGACCTCGATCAGATTCGCGCCCTTTGCCAGGGCGCGGACGTGGTCTTTGTGATCGCGGGGCTGGGCGGCGGCACGGGCACCGGTGGAGCGCCTGTCGTGGCCAGAGCCGCCAAGGAAAGTGGCGCGCTCGTCCTGGGGATCGTGATGCTGCCCTTTGACTGCGAGGGCAGCCGTCGCCAGCGCCAGGCCAACCTCGGCCTGCACGAGTTGAAGAGCGTCGCAGACGGTGTGATCTGCCTGCCAAACCAGAAGGTGTTCAGACTGATCGACGAGAAGACGAGCCTGGTGGAAGCGTTTCAGATTACCAATGACCTCGTGGACCAGGGCGTGCGCGGCATTTGGCGGCTGCTGACCCGGCCTGGCCTGATCAACGTGGATTTCGCGGACCTTTGTTCGGTGACGCGCGAACGCCACGCCGAGAGCACCCTGGCCACCGCCGAAGCCAAGGGCGAGCAGCGTTCCCGCGAAGTGATCGAGAAGCTGTTCAATCACCCGCTCATGGACGGCGGGCAGGCCTTGACCGAGGCCACGGCCATTTTGGTTTGCATCGCCGGCAGCTCGGAATTGGGCATGAGCGAGGTCAATCGCATTATGGAACAGATCAATCGCCACGCCGAACAAGCGCACATCATTATGGGCGCCGCCGTGGACGACAGTTTTAAAGACCGGCTCTCTGTCACCCTCATTGCGTCCCGGCGCAATGGCTCTGGTGCGGGAAGCGCGTCACGCCCCGAGACCGCCGAGATCGGTGCTGCGGCCCCGAGCGGGTTCGAACGGCATTTGATGGATCCGGATTCACCGTCGCGCCCGGCATTCCGGTTTGCGGCTCCCGCTCCGGCTTTGACGCCGGAAAGAGCGGAGCAACTGATGTCCCAGCAAGGCGGCGGACTCCGCGGCAGGAAAAATGGAGGTTCACGAATGCGACAGGGCCAGTTGCCATTGGAAATCATTTCTAAAGGCCGCTTCGAGAAGAGCGAGCCGACCGTCCACCAGGGCCAGGACCTGGACGTGCCCACCTACATCCGCCGCGGTCTGGTCTTGAACTGAAAACGCCCTCGTCGTCGATGATCGATTTACCTTCGCCCAATCGACGAGCCGAGACCGAAGACGAGGACGATTCTTTGAGTGCACTTTTCTGTTTAAAGGAGGCGGAACATCAGGTTGAGCCGGCTCGCAAGGCACGAACGGTGAAAATGCTTCGTTGTGCGGGAGTGTGGCATCTTCACTGTTTGGAAGACAGGCGCCCCCACCATCAGTCCCCCAACTGATTCCGCGCCCGCCTTGCGAGCCCCATCCTTCCTGGGGCCGTAAAAATTCCCTGCCAAAACCATTCGCGGGCAGCGCTGTGCTCAAATCCAGTCCAGGAGCGCGGTTGTCCCCAGCCGCAGTACGCCCGCGGTCCGGATCAGGGTAGGAACGGCGCGCTGCGCAGCCATCCCGCCCGCTGCTGCGCAGGCGGGGACATCGCAGCGCGATGTCCGCGCGATGTCCCTACCAGTTTCAGGGAGAGGAGGTTCATGGAGAGAGCCCCGACCTCCAATTCTGGACGCACATTGGGACCATGAACCGGGTGCCTCCTCTCCCGCCCTTCGGACACCCTCTCCTTCGGAATGGAGGAGAGCGTCCCATGCACTCTCTGAGTGCCCTGATTATGGAAGAAACTTTCTTTGGCTGAGGGCCAGCGTGTAAGCTTCCGCGTCGCGAGGAATTCGTTGCGCGGGTTGCCTTCGAGGGAACCACCGACAATCACACCATCCTGGATGCGCCAGGTCTGGTTTGTATCCCCTTCCCAACCGGCGAAGGACGCACCGTCGAACAACGCTACGGGCGCGGCCACGGCCGCTGACGTGATTGAGCCCAGAAGCAAAAAGGTAAGCCGCTTTTCATACTTATGATCGTGCTCAGGGGCAGCATATCGGCCGGACGCGCCGACTGTCACGTCAGGAGCGTGGTGTCCTCCCATAGCCGCCACGCGCGATTCCCTACTCCGCAGAGACAATGGCCTCTGCCAGCATCAACGCAACGATTCCAGATATGCGAGCAAGTCGCGAACCTCCTCAATCGCCAAACCTTCCACGAGCCCCTCAGGCATCAGAGAAGTCTCCAAAGCACCCCAACTCTCAATGTCCTTGCTAGGAAAGTCGCGTTCGTGTCCGTCGAGCATAACCAACTGGATAGCCTTGTCTTCCTGATCAATCTCTAGACCCGTGTGCACCTCGCCGTCCTTCATCCTCACGAACCACCCCTGATACTCTGGGGCAATGTAATCCGAGGGGCGGACAATCGAATGGAGGATCGCCGCCCGGTCCGCCGTTCGCCCAATCACCGACAGTTCCGGCCCGAGCGATAACGCAATGAAACCGGCGCCACCTCCCGCGCCAGGTCTGACTCCGCGGCCCTCGGACACGTGGCAAACGCTGCATCCGGCGCTCGGCGAGAAAAACACCCGTCTTCCAGCGTCGGGGTCGCCTCCTGCGGCGAGCGACCGTTGCCACCCCTCGGCGGACCCAGGCCGTGACACCTTTTCCGGCGTGACCAGAAACTCAAGTTGGCTACGGAACTTTGCGTCTGCAGGATCGACAGCCTCTAACACCTTTGCGACTGCCTCCCCGACCACAGCGTCGGTGCGTATGGAACGTAGCGCACGAGCCGCTTCCAGTCGCACCCTCGAATCCGAATCGCTCAGAAGAGGAAGAAGGCTCACGTCCGCACGGCTTGCCAACGCGGCCACCGCCTCGGCGCGCAGCGAACCGGATCGGTCACGGTCTGCGGCGATCTGACGAAGCACCTCAGCAGCTGCGGGTTTTGCGCTTTCCGCAAGCCTCCGCACCGCCTCAACCTGGAGCGAAGAATCCGCGCTCTTGGCCACGCGGAGGAGGAACTCGTGCACCTTCGGCTTATCAATCCTCGGCAACCACCGGATCGCCATCGCCCGTAACGTCAGCGGCCGGGTCGGGTCCTGGGCCAATTCTTCAAGGAAAGCCGGGTCCAGCGGGCGAGTGGGATCCGTATGCTGCATGATCTGCATGGTGGCCAGCCAAGTCTGAAAAAAGGCCTTGTCCAACGCTGGCCTCGCTGCTGCCGCATCGA
>CAZCUL010000091.1:0-4309 GCA_964501475.1 uncultured Verrucomicrobiota bacterium
CTTGTTGAACCCCCAGTCGTGGTTTGCCGCGTAAAAGTGCACGATCATGAAGTCGATGAACTGGGTCATATCCAGATACTGCTGCATGAGCGTGTACTGGTTGTTGTCTCCCAGATTTGAGATGCCGAGCATCGTGTTATAGGCGCTGGCGTTGCCATCCTTGACTTGTCCCTCGTTGACGACGTCGTATTCCTCCGGCTCGCCCCCCAGGTTCGCGGCTGCAAATTCCGCGTCGGGCCTTTCGGTATAGTCATAGATGCCCCAATAAAGCCCGTTGATGTAGAGGTGCACGAATCGGTTGTGGCTCGCCAGGCCGCCCATCGCGCGCATGCTGTCCTTAATGAAGGCATCTCGCGTCCGTTGACCGCTAAGACGCTGGCCCGGGTCCCAGTGAATCCAGGAATTATTGTAATCCGCGCGCAGGACCAGCGTATTGAAATCCCTGATGGGCGAATCGGGAAAAGCCTGTTCCTCGAGGCGTCCGGGGCCATAATCGCCTTTGAAGACAACGCGAAAGGCGTGTTTGGGCGAATTATTCGGATTACGGTTCGCGTTGCCCTGCATCTGAATGCCGCAGTTCAGTTGAAAATCGCCGCCGCCATCGGGGACAATCAACTCCAGGGAACAAGGCTTTTCCCAGGCCGGGCCGCGAGAATCGGTGTGGGTGTAGATCCCGTTTACCGGCCCGAACATGTCGTCGATCTTGATCGAGACCGCCAATGTGGGCAGCGATTTCAAAGCGGCCTTCAGTTGCGGCCCGTAAGCAGAGTTATTCACGATCTCCGGGTCCATCTCGTAATCCGCACGAAAACCGCCCCAGACACTGCCCGTCGGATACCCCGGGGGATTATTCGGTTGGCTGGGGACGTGAGCCGGAAAAATGTAGGTGTGCGTAATGATCCGCGACGGCAGATGGTTCTGGGCAAAGGCCGCTGCGCGCACCGTCCGAGTCGTAGTGATCGAAGGCGGGGCGTTGTAAACCTGGCCGTTCGATGCGGTCGGTTCGCTGCCGTCGAGGGTGTAGCGAATGGTTGCGCCGGGCATTGACGAACTGAGAATCAGGTTGAACGCCGTTTCGAAGAGTCCGCGTTCGACGTTGAAATCCACCGGGGGGACAACGCCTATGATGGTGCTGATGCCATTGGGCGCGCCAGGCGTGGGCGTGGCAAAGTAACGGAGATTGCCGCTGCTATCGAAGCCGTAGGAATGGTCGCCGCGCTGCTCCATGAAAGTGGGCGTAAAGGCGCTCACTGCTGTCGGCGGCAACTCGGCATTGTAAAGCAGCAGCGGTTCGCCGTCGGAACCGAGCTTGAAATTGGTGTGCATCCGGTTGCCGGACGAAGGCGATTTCCGGTCTTTGCCGGAAGCGAAAATAATCAGGAATTGGCCCGGACCAATCGATGTCGGCGGAAGGATCCACTTGTCCGGATCATCCAGGTCGTCTGTCAATGCCCACCCGGTCAGGTCCACCGTGACGGCACTGTCATTGTAAATCTCGATCCAGTCCTCGGTGCTGCCATCCTCGTCGGTCAACCCGGTGTTGTTGACGGCCAGAAATTCGTTGATGCGCACGGCCGGGATCTCGAAATCCGGGTCCAGCGTGTAGGTCCAGTCCGGGCCGGGAACAAAAGAATTCGAAGGCGAAGCCAAATCGCGAATGCCATGAGTGGACGCCCAGGCGATTTGGACGACGCCGGTCGGCGGTTGCGGGAACTGAAAGATATAAGGCCCGCCAAACGCGCCGGAGACGCCGGTGGCGGGATTGCCGTTGATGAGCAGGTCGAATCGGTCCACGCCGGCGACCTCCTCACTGAAGCTCACTTCCACCTGAGTCAGCGAACGCAGCGTCACGCCCGGGACCGGCAGCAGGTTGGTGATGGTTGGCCCGATGTCATCGACGAGGCTGTATTGCCAGACAGCTCCCGGGCTTGAGGTGTTGAAAACATTTGGCGCAGGTGCCAGATCGCGGATGTCCGTTTCGGGCGCCCAGGTGATTTGCACATTGCCGTAGGGCGGCTGTTCGACGGCGAAGGTGTAGGTATCGCCCGAGCCGGTCATCCCAATGGCCGGCAGGTCATTGATCAATAAATCGGAGAAGGTCACGCCCGTGACCGGCTCGCTGAACATCACGGCGATTTGCGTAAGCGTGTTAATGGTACCCGGAGCGGGGTTTACGCCCGCGATGGTGGGCGGCGTGGTATCGGCCACGTCGCTGATCAGCTCGAGGTCCAGAACGAAATCGCTGCTGTCTGAATTGCGGTTAATCCCTTGCACGGCCAGGATATTGATCCCGTTCTGCAAATAAGTGGGATTGTTCAGGAGGGCGGTAACGTCGATGGGCTCGATGGCCGAGGGTGTGCCGCTTGTATTCGAAGGTTCGCCGGCGAAGGTGTTGTAGCGATAGATCTCGGTGCCGTTGATCCAGACGATCAGCCCGTCGTCGATGTGCACATTCAACCTGAGGCTGCCTATGTTGGCGGGGTTATCGACTGTAAAAGTCTTGCGCAGGAACAGCGTCGTGTAGCCGTTGCGCATGTCGTTCAAGAGGGTATTCCCTGTAATCCCGCCACCGCCAGTGTCGTAATAGAACGGCGCCGCCCCCGTCAGCCAGCTCGAATCGTCGAAGGCGAGAAACCGCCAGGCGTTGATCGGGTTGGATGCCTCCGATGTTCCCTTGAAATATTGATAAGTGGAGTTGGTCGCTACGAGCACCTCGGCCCGCACTCCGAATGCGACAAAAAGTGCCGCCAGCACAGAGGCTGCAATTCTGAGATATTTGGTTGTCACAGTGTATAATAGCACGATTTTGCAGCGAGTCCTACCAGCCGTCCGAACGCGTTTCTTCAGGGAATGGCCGGCTTTAAAAGCAACATTCGAATCGGGAGCCGCTCGGGAACCATGTCATCTGGCTCATTCGAAAGCATCCGTCAAGAGCCAATCACGACGGCTCGACGCCGCAACAGCACCCGGACCGCGGCTATGTGCGAAGCACCAGCCGCAGGAATTGGCCAGCCAAACACGTTCAGATCCTTCAACCGCTTCAGTGCCGAGATGCTGCCCACACGCGCCCGGTTGGCATCCGAGACGCCCGGCGTCCCCCGGCCTCCTCACAGCCTCGAAGTCGCCTTCCAAGGAGTGATTTCGCCCACGAACCAACGCCCGGGTTTCCGTGCCTGTTCAGGGCCGTCGCGGCGTCACCAACCGGTAAAAACGTTTGCCGGCATTCAAAGCGGGTTGATCGGTCACCTGAACGACCCGATTGGTGGGAACAGCCACCACGTCTTCCAAACGAATCCATTGGCCCGGGAAAAGTGAATCCCGGTACTCGACCGTGTAGGTTCGAAAAGCGGCGGCGTTAAAATCGATTCGCACAGCTCCGCTTTGGACGAAGTCCGTTGTCATTGATTGAATCTTAAGGAAGCTGTTGGGATCGCCGGGGTCGGTGCCCGCGTCGTATTCCTCGCGGTTGGTCATGCCATCCCCATCCATATCAGTGCCCGCATCGTTCGGATCACCCGCATTCAATCCGTTCTCATCCTCCCAGGAATCGGGCATGCCATCCCCGTCGGTATCCACCAGGACCGTGAGTGTGCCGGACTGACTGAGGAAGCCGGGATGAGGTTGCGGCAATGCCTTGTTGGTAATGACCACTGAGTAGTTTCCCGCCTGGCCGGTCCCGACGTTGGTCAGAACCAAAAACGCGGTGTGCGAGTTCAGCAGCACAAACGGGGGCGATAAGCCGGGGCCACGCCAGCGGTAGCCCATCGGAAGCGTGCCGGCGGTCTCCACGCTGAATACCACCGTCGAGCCGGCCACCACTGTTTGACTGACGGGATGGGTGACGAATGTTGGCGGCACCAGAACAACCACCTGGGCCGGGTCACTGATAACAGACCCGTTCATATCCGTCACGACCACGCTGTAAACGCCCTCGTGCTGCGGTTGCACGTTTGCGAGCGAATAACTGGAGCCGGTGGCGCCCGCGATGTCGGCGCCGTTGAAGCGCCATTGGAAGCCGACCGGTCCGCTGCCGCTGGCGCTGACCGACAAGCTGATATTGGTGCCGGGCCAGACCTCATAACTCTGCGGTTGCAGGTGAATGCTCGGCGGAGTGGTCACATTCAGCACGGCCGTGGCGCTCAGAGCCGAGCCTGCCGAATTGTGCGCCAGCACGCTGTATTCGCCGCTGTTCACCGGCTGGACGCCATTGAGGACAAGCGTGGCGCTGGTGGCGCCTGGAATATTCTGGCCGTTGAATCGCCATTGGTATTGCAGGGGCGCGGTCCCCGAGGCATCGACTGTGTAGGTT
>CAZCUL010000092.1:0-2741 GCA_964501475.1 uncultured Verrucomicrobiota bacterium
GCGCGGTTCAGTCCCGGGGCAAGTTGAGCCGCGCCCGAGTTGATTGAAACCGTCAGGCTGGCGGAAGCGCCGGCCGGAAGCGTGCCGCTCAGAACCGAGAGGTCCAGCCAGTTTTCCGAAGATTCAACCATCCAGGCCAGCGTGCCGCCACCGACGTTTTCGATCGTGTAAATCCCGCTCTCCGGCCTGAATGGCCCTCCTTCGTAACCGCTCGCAGTGAAACTCAACTCCGGCGCCACACTCATGCGCGCCGGCACGGGCGGATGGAACGAGATCGCCTGTTCATCGTTCAGCAGAGCCGAGCCATTATACGAGAATCTCGTCCCCACCATTCCGCTCGAGTGTTCCAGGCCAACTGTCGCGCTCCCGCCCCCCGCCGCCCGATGATTGCTTGCATTATTCACATCCAGGTATTGGAACGTGATCTGTCCCGATCCCTCCCCAAGCAAAGCTTGAAAGGTAAATGAGACGGGTGGATTCGCAGCGTGCCGCACGTTCACCCACGAAATCACCGCCTGCCTGTTTGGAGCTTCTCCCGCGACGCCAAAGCGAACCGTGCCGCCAGACAGACTCAAATCGTCCCAGAACGGACAAACGATGCCGTTCGGCCCATTGCTGTCTGGCAGGTCCGTATTTGCCGAACTGGACAACCCTTCGCTACCGAATCCAACGAGGCCGTTGACCGCCGCGAAAAGCTGGGTCTGAACCTGGCCGTAGAATGGAAATTCAAATGGCAAGGCCAGAGGCCCGCTCACGCCGTTCCCGCTCAAAGTCACCTCCTCCATGCCGGCAGGGTCCACCCAGTTAAAGGCCGCCGCAGACATTTGGTAATTCCCCATAACTGTGACGGCGCGAGTGACGGTGTCGGACTGCCCGTTCATGCCGCTGACCGTCAGGCTTGCCGTATAATTGCCTTCGGCCTCGAAGATATGGCTTGGGTTTGGATCAGCATTGAAATGACCATCCCCGAAATCCCAATCCCAGCCCGCGATACTTCCATACGACAAGTCGCTAAACTGCACCGCCAGGGGCGCGGTACCGAACTGAGCGGAGGCCGCAAAATTCGCAATCAGGCTCGGCCCGAGCGCTCCGGAAAGATTTAAACGCCCGCCGGTCGCACATTTGCCGACCAGGCCAGGCAGGGGGTCCACCGCGGCGAAGAGACGATCAATCTGTTGCCGGTGGGTTTCGCCCGGATAACGGGTGCGGAGCAACGCCAGAGTGCCCGAAACGAGCGGCGCGGAAAACGAGGTGCCGCTATTCCACACGTAGGCGGAATCACTCGAGTGACCCGTCGTGTAAATCGCCGAGCCGGGCGCCGCAAGGTCCACCGACGTCTCTCCATAATTCGAATAATCCGCCAGGGCATCGGTTCGGGTCGTCGCCGCCACGGCCACAACGTTGTCGAGGTCGAAGGAAGCCGGGTAGTACGGGCTGGTGTCATTGTTGCTCGCGTAGTTTCCCGCGCCTGCCACCACAATGATTCCGGCAGTCCGGCAATTGTTGACCGCGGTTCGGAACGTTGACGAGAAACCGGAGGTGACAAAACTGGCGTTAATGACATGGGCCCCCTTCGCGCGGGCGTAATCGAAACATTCGACCACGTCCGAGATGGAACCGTTGCCCGAGCTGTCGAGATACCGGCAAACCATTATCTTGATTCGCCAGGCCGCTCCGGCCACACCCACGCCGTTGTTGCCGACAGCGCCCAGGACGCCGGCCACCTGCGTCCCATGGCCGTGCGAGTCGCTTGGGTTGCCCGAGTTTGCCGGGGCATTGACTCCATGAATGTCGTCAATGTATCCGTTGCCATCGTCGTCGAGACCGTTTCCCGCAATCTCCGCCGGATTCCTCCACATGTTCCCCGCGAGATCCTCGTGCGTGTAGCGAACACCGGTGTCCACCACGGCCACGATGACCTCCGCTGCTTCAAATCGAGTGTCCCAACCTTCCGGCGCATCGATGTCCGCATCGTCCACACCGCTGCTTTGACCCGTATTATGAAGATGCCACTGGCTGCCATTTACGTAACCCGGGTCATCGGGAGCCAATGCCGGAACAACCAGAAAGTCCGGCTCGGCAAACTCCACCAGGCCGCTTTTCCGGTAGAGATCGAGGAACTGGTTCACAGTCCTGCCGGGCGGCAATTGCAAAACCTGAATTCTGCCCAGCGCGTCGAACTGCCGGAGAACCCGCGCTCGTTGCGTCGCATGGAAGTTGGCCAGTTCCGGCAACTCGCGGTTTGGCTTTGGCTTCACAAGAATCCGGTCCGATCGAAATGGCGCATCAACTGCCGCCATCAGGTCCGGCGTTGCCTGCGCCAGAAACATCGCAATAGATACCGTCACTATGCAAAGAGACGGAAGCAGCCTTCGCGACAGATGGCGGATGCGGGTCATACCGTTGATTCGGACGTTTTCAGACCAGACTACACTTCAGACAGATACGCTCCCTTGGCGGGGCGCACAAGTGGCGCGCGCCGGCTGGGACCGCCATCGGCGGATGGCCGCGAATCTTCGAGGAAAAGTGCTTTACAGGCTGGCGGTTAATACCTAGCTTCGCTGAATTCAAACATGAAAAAGAAGAGCGACTCCATCGAAAATAAGCCGAGCATTGTCCAGGACTTTCGCTTGCACGAGAAGGATACAGGTTCTGCCGATGTGCAGATCGCATTGCTGACGGAAAGAATCAACAGCTTGACCGAGCATTTGCAAAAGAACAATAAGGATCACAGCTCCCGA
>CAZCUL010000093.1:0-3531 GCA_964501475.1 uncultured Verrucomicrobiota bacterium
CCGCGCGCGAGGTGCCGGGCGCGGGGACGCACTCGGTGAATTCATGTTCGAAGTCAACGCCCTGAGCGAAACTCTCCGCAAGCAGCGGCTCGGCGCATTGGAAACCACCACGCTGCTCCGCACGGTGATGGAGGAAATCGACGTGGCTGTTTTCGCCTTCGACGAAGGGCAACGCCTACGGTTGGTCAATCGCGCCGGCGAGCGGCTTGTGTCCAAGCCGGTGGAGCGCCTGCTCGGTCACACTGCGGGCGAGCTTGGTCTGGATGATTGCCTCCAGGGAGAACCCACCCGCATGTTGTCGAGAACCTTTCCGGGCGGGATTGGGCGATGGGGCATGCGACGCACCACCTTTCGCCAGGACGGCTTGCCGCATCAGTTGGTCGTGCTGGCTGATTTGAGCAAGGCTCTGCGCGAGGAAGAGCGGCAAGCCTGGCAACGCCTGCTGCGCGTGCTCGGTCACGAACTCAACAACTCGCTGGCTCCCATCAAGTCGATTTCAAACAGCCTCGGAACGCTGGTGACCAAGGATGACCCGCCCGACGACTGGAAGGACGATATGCAGCGCGGTCTCGGCGTCATCGCCTCCCGCGCCGACGCCTTGAGCCGGTTCATGGAATCGTACAGCCGCCTGGCTCGCCTGCCACCGCCGCGATTGCAGCCTATGAAAGTGGAACCGTGGATTCGCCGCGTGGTGAATCTGGAAACGCGGGCGAAAGTGGATGCTCAACTCGGGCCGGAATTGTTGATCGAAGCGGACAGCGATCAATTGGAACATCTCCTCATCAATCTGCTCCGCAACGCCGTCGATGCCGTGATGGAACTGGAGCCGGGCGCGAATGCGCCGTCCGGCCAACCAGAGCAGGCTGCGTCCAGCGCACCGAAGAACAGTTATGCGGGTGTCAGAGTGCGATGGTCAACTTCAGCGGGACAACTTGAAGTCTGCGTGGAGGACGACGGTCCCGGCCTCTCCAATACTTCAAACCTGTTCGTGCCATTCTTCACCACAAAGCCCGGCGGTTCAGGAATCGGCCTCGTCTTGTGTCGGCAGATTGCGGAAGGCCACGGTGGAAGCCTCACGTTGGAGAATCGTCAATCAGGCCACGGCTGCCTGGCCAGATTGCGATTGCCTATCGGAGAAGCAGTCGTTCGGGAAGCCACGTCGCGAGCAACCGCGTCCGTTCTTGAGCGCGAGCCGCATGATACGGGCAACGGCCCTGCCTACCGTCAGACTTCTTGACGCAGCTCTTGCAGCCGTTCTGACGGCCAACCGCATTTGACCGCTGAAGGCTCGCGGCCCTTCCAATCCATGAAGACTCGTAGAACGCCTTCCGCCGCGACTTTTCTTGCTGGATGGCGTTGGCCCACTCCATCGCGACGGCGGGAGCGATTCCTTTCACCAAGCCGCCGAACATCTTCCGTGCAGGGTCTGAACCCGGCCCCTCTGGCTGGCGCCGAAGCCATTTATCATTCACCAGAATACTGCCGCCGCGAACCGAAAGCGGAACCGATTTTATTTTTGAGCTTCCAGAGCGGATGAACACGCCGCGGGGATTTTCCGAAAGATTTCAGCCGCGAGGGAGGAATACAGATGCAAAGCCCCGCCGCGATGTAACAAACAGCGGAAAATCGGTATTTACGCGGTGATGGCGACCCTTAATCGAATTTCTGCGCGACCGTTGGCGACGCGGAGTTGCAGATTCTTTGTAAGAATTCCGTTCAAACGCGGCGGTAATCAAATGATCGGCCCGCCAGCCGCAATGAAATGAAAACAGAGACGCGGTCACAAGTTGTCCCGCTCGCGGGATGGCAGAATCCCACACGCGGGAAAGAGGCCCGGCAACTTGCTGTTGAGCATGATGATCATGCCGCGTTTTCGTGGGCTATTTCTTCGACGCCAACGTGGCACACGCCTTGCGAGTCGATTCCGCGAACACCTGATAGCCATTCGTCTCGGCGTGCCGCGATTGTTTTCGCGCAATACGAACCAACCGCTCCGATTGTGGCTCGCAGCGGCAGAGAATTGGGTAAAGCAAACGTGTGAAAAATGAACGCCAGGCCAATCAATCGCCCAACTGCGAATTGACGGGGACGAAGTCCGCGCAGCAGTTGTCACGCCCACCCTGATCGCTGCATCAGACAGACGGCCGTATTGCCTTTCAATCATGATCAACTTGGGAAACGGGAACGAAAACGAAGACGCCAGCAAGCGAACGTCTGAGCGAAGCGACTACTCAGGCAAGAGGCAGGTACTGCGATGAGCACTTGGTGTCACGAGGTCCGTGCGCTCGCTGAAGTCTGGGCCAGCGGGATGTGGCGCGCCAGTTGGCAGGGCGGCGCTGCCATAGCCCTGGTGTGGCTCATTTGTCATGCGTGGCCGCGAATGCCGCTGCGGGCGCAGTGCTGGCTTTGGCGTCTGGCGTATTTGAAGATGTTCGTCGCGCTGTTCTGGGCCACGCCCTTGGACCGGCCTCCATCGCTGCGTGAATTCTGGTTCGCCATCTCGTTCCTTCCCGGCAGGGTCGCACTTAGCGTTTCCGCCGGGCTCTCGCTGCTCTGGCTGCTCGGCGTCGGCTGGTGCGTGCGGCGGGTCTGCCGCGAATGGCGCAAGGCATGGAAGCTGCGCAACGGTTACCAACCGCTGGAGCACGAGCAAATCGAGGGCTCTTGCATTGAACTGTGTGAACGGTTAGGGCTCAAGCATGTGCCGGCATTGGCAGTTTGCGCGAACGGGAGTCCGCCGTTTTTGACCGGGGTTAGGCGTCCGACCATCTGCCTTCCGATGACGATGGTTCGCGACTTCGACCTCGCGCAGTTGCGCCTGGTTCTGGCCTGCGAGCTTGCCAATCTGAAACGGCGCAGCTTGCTGTGGGCCTGGCTGCCGACGGCGGCGCAGACAGTTTTCTTTTTTCATCCCTTGGTGTGGCTGGCGAATCGGCAATGCCGGGCCGCGCAAGAAGCAGCCTGCGATGAAGTGGCGCTGAAAATCGCCCGCGTGTCCGCCAGCGAGTACGCCCGACTGCTGATGCGAATCGCCGAAGATCGGATGCATGCTCTGCCGGCGCGCAACGGAGAGGCGAATGGCTCCACCTGCTCCTTCGGGACGCTGAAGGGACGGTTGACCAGGATGAAGGGCCGCTCTCTGGACCTGTCGAACGGCGATCCGCTGGTATGCGACGAAACCACAATCAGTTGATGGAAATCGAGAAACAGAGGCAACTCGCGATGCAAAAGCGATTGACTACTAGCCCTAAAACAAGCGAGTTAAAAGAGAGGAGGAGCGCCGCTGGGAAGATTTTCTGAATCGGGCGCCTGAAATCTCCTCATCCGCTTCGTAATGGCTTCGACTCCACTGCCAGCCTGCCCTCCTGCTACGGTTTTTTGAAAAAAGTTCACGCGCAGCCCCTTTCTTCACCAGACAGAGCGACACTGCGTCCGTCAGTGCATTTTGCTCAAATCACTCCGCGATGCTCGCCTATTCCACCAAGACTAGCTTTTGCAACCGCTCCCACGTCGCGAAAAAATCTTTTAGCC
>CAZCUL010000094.1:0-3214 GCA_964501475.1 uncultured Verrucomicrobiota bacterium
ACCTACGACGACCATCGCATGGCGATGTGTTTTTCCATTCTGGGATTGAAAGTGCCGGGGATAAAAATCAAAAATCCAGGATGCGTTCGGAAGACATTTCCGAATTTCTTTCAAAAACTGGCCGCGCCTCCGCCGGCCGGCCTGGGCGCAACGATTGTCGATATCGCCTCCGGGAGGCGAATGTGGCGGGAGGAACTGCTTGCGGAATAGGCGGGAGCGGTCCTTCCACGGCGCTGGGCCTGCGCGGGCTCTGAAATGAAGAAACCGATAGTCATTGCCATCGATGGCACCAGCGCGAGCGGCAAGAGCACCAATGCCAAGCTGGTGGCCAGGGCGCTTGATTACGTCTATGTGGATACCGGGGCCATGTATCGCACGCTGGCGTGGTATTGCCTGAAAAAGGGCGTGGATGTTCACGATGGCAAGGCGGTGGCGGCGCTTTGCCGGAGCTGGAAAACGGAATTGGTCTGTCTGAATAAGCATGTCCGGCTGCTGGTGGACGGCTATTACCCTGAGAAGGAGATTCGGACTGCTGAAACCAGCGCGGCGGTTCCGCAGGTGGCTGCCATTCCCAAGGTTCGCGATTGGATGAAAAAGACCCAGCGCGAATGCATCCAGTTCGGCAATTTGGTGATGGAAGGGCGCGATATCGGCAGCAATGTTTTTCCGGAAACCGAGTTCAAGTTCTATCTGGACGCCTGCCTGCATGAGCGCACGCGGCGGCGGCACGCGGACGGGGTGGCGGAGAATCTGGCCGCGCGCGATCAACGGGACAGCCAGCGGGCGGCGGCTCCGTTGATGATTCCGCTGGGAGCGATTGTCATTAACAACTCAGGCGAGACTCCCGGGCAAACGAGCGAACGAATCATCCACGAGGTGCAACGGCGCCTGATGTTGGAAGAGGGAAAATGAGGCAGGGCCGATGGGGGGAAATTCCGCCGCTCGAACTGATTCCGCGCCCGGACGCATGCACCTGAGCTATCGGCTGGGTTGGCTTGTTTTCCGGGCGATCTTCCGCGGTTACTTTCGTTGGCGCGTGCAGCATCCGGAGCGGGTCCCCTTGAATGGAGCGGTGATTCTGGCGGCGAACCATGCCAGCTTTCTCGACCCGCCGCTGGTCGGCGCGGCGCTGCCCCGATTAGTCAATTTTCTGGCGCGCAGCACACTCTTCAAGGTGCCGGTCCTGGGTGCGCTGCTCCGCCAGTGGCGGGTGGTGCCAGTGGACCGCGATGGCGGCGGCGCAGGACTAAAGGCGATTCTGGACCGGCTGATGACCGGGGGCGCGGTCCTTCTCTTTCCGGAAGGAACGCGAACTCATGACGGGCAGTTTCGCCCGGCACAGGCAGGCATCGGCCTATTGGTGATTAAATCGCAAGCGCCGGTCGTGCCGGTGCGAACGTTTGGAACCTTTGAGGCGTTTGGACGGCACATGCGGTTTCCCCGCCCGCGGCGTGTCGCGGTGAAATTCGGGCATCCGCTCTATTTCGAAAAGTTAAGAGCCGAGGCGAAAATCTGCTCGAAGCCGCGGCTCAAGGCGATTTATCAGCAGGCAGCGGATGAAATCATGGCGGCGATGACGAAGTTGGAGTTCTCCCCGGATCAACGCCCGCCGCAGTGACCGGGTGAGCGATGGGGTGGATGGGCAGAGATGGTTTTCAACGGCGGGTCTTCAGGGGTTTTTCCCGGAAACGATGGCGGAGTTCGTGCCGGGATCAAAGAAATGCGCCCGGGCGAGGTCGAAGCGCAAGCGCACTGCCTGCCCCACTGCGGCGCCGAAATTACCCTGTATCCGGACCGCCATCGAATCCTCGCCGAGTTTTATGAGCAGGCACGTTTCCGCTCCAAGTGCTTCCACCCGGCTGACGACGGTGTCCAACTCATTCGAGGATCGTTTCCTGGTCGTATCCGAAACCAACGAGATGTCTTCCGGGCGCAGACCGAAAATGACTTTTCGCCCGGCGAAGGGCTCTAATCGATCGCTGCGGCCGGGGGATAATTGAATCTTCACCGGGGCATCGACCGTGCCCTTGTCGGAGACAAAATGAAGCGCGCCAGAGTCCGTCGTGATTTCGCCGCGAAGGAGATTCATCGGCGGCGATCCGACAAATCCCGCCACAAACAGGTTGGCCGGGCGCTCGTAAACGGACATTGGATCGCCGACCTGGTGGATGATTCCGCCCTCCATAACGGCGATCCGGTCTGCCAGGCTCATCGCTTCGGACTGGTCGTGGGTGACGTAAACCACGGTCGCGTTCCAGCGGGTGCGAAGCTCGGAGAATGCGGAACGCAGTTGATAGCGCAGGGGGGCATCGAGATTTGAAAGCGGTTCGTCAAAGAGAAAGACGGCGGGGTTTCGAACCATTGCCCGGCCCAAGGCCACCCGGCGCCGTTCCCCGCCCGAAAGTGTCTCGGGCCTGCGATTCAACAGATGGGTGAGGCCGAGCGATTGAGCAGTTTCCCGGACACGCCGCTCGACTTCGGTCCTGCCCACTTTTCGGAGCTTCAAGCCCAGGGCCATGTTTTCAAACGCGTTCATGTGCGGATACAAAGCGTCGCTTTGAAAAACCATGGCCACATTGCGTTCCCGGGCAGGCAGGTCGTTGACGACCCGGCCGCCAAAACGAATGGCGCCGGAGGTCACGGTCTCCAGGCCGGCAATCAGGCGCAAAGTCGTGGTCTTGCCGCCGCCGGAGGGGCCGAGCAGAACCATGAATTCCTTATCTTCGATCGCGAGGTTGATGTTCCGGACAGCCCGGACAGGTTCGCACCTTCCCTGGAATGTTTTGCAGACATCTTCGAGAACAACCTGGGCCATGGGCGCGAAGTTTTGGTGGTTCACCGGCGGATGTCCAGTGCGATTGGGCGCGCGAGCAGAATGAGAGACTGCGGACAAGAATTGCCGGAGATGACGCAAGGAGTCTCTGGTTCCCCAGCCGAAGGAGAAGGCGAAACTCCCCGCGCCGTCTCCTCCAGAGTCGAGGATGCGGAGGCTCGATTCGCCGTTGACGCTGCGATTCCGTTGCCAACATGATGCGCCCGAATGAATGGGCCAAAGGCGCGAAACGACAAAACGAACTCATTACCAGAAATGGACCTGGACGATCTTTACGCTCAATTGACTCTCAAGACGACTGCGAAGCTGGTGTTGCTGGTCATGGACGGATTAGGCGACCTGGCAATAGGGGGCCTTGATTCCTCGACTCCGCTGGAAGCG
>CAZCUL010000095.1:0-21583 GCA_964501475.1 uncultured Verrucomicrobiota bacterium
AGCGTCACGTGAAAAGTCAGCCGTTCCGCATTGGGCAGCAGGCTAAAGAGAACTTTACCGTCCGGGCTCGCGACCTGGACTGGTTCCATTTTGATGCGTTGCGAGCGACGCGAACGTTGTTCTGCCGCCCAACCACCATCCGCGAGGCTAAGAAGCAGTGTGAATCCGACGACTATCGAGATAGAATTGGTTTTCATTCGGGTGATCGTTAGTGGCCAAGTTGTTTCGGGACGAGACAATAGACGTTGGCAACAGCCGCACCTTCAGGTCAAGCACGTCCAGTTCAGGGTGGGCAACAACCGTCGCGAGAACAGAGACAGCTCGTTAGGCCCGACCTCCCGGGTGTGCCCACGGCATCAACGTGCCAGATGTGCGGAAGCTCCCGGTCCCTGAGAGAAGTGCAGGACCATTCCGGGTGATTCGAAGAGCTGCCCCGGCGCCAGAGGAGCCTGATCAACGCCGAAAAAAAAGGCGGCCCCAAATCCATTGACGATCCCGCAAATCGGCGTATGACTCGATCATGGTCTTAAACTACAATTGAGAGGAGCGATCCCATGAACACACCACGCACTCGTCGCGAATTTTTAGCCGATGTCGGTCGGGGCATGCTGGTCGCCACGGTTGGATATGAAGTCGCCCATGGCCTCGGCCTGACCTCCGCCTTTGCTGAGGAAGCGGCTGACACCCTTTCGTTCGGTTCGCTGGAGCCGCTTGTCTGTCTGATGCAGGAGACGCCCGTGAGCGGGCTCCTTCCCGTGCTGGCGGACCGGTTACGCACGGGCACGGATTTGCGCACGTTGGTATCGGCCGCCGCGCTGGCCAACGCGCGCACGTTTGGCGGCGAAGATTACGTGGGTTTCCATACCATGATGGCGCTGGCGCCTTCGTTCCACATGTCGCAGGAGCTGCCCGCCGCGTTGCAGCCGCTCCCGGTCTTCAAAGTTCTCTATCGAAACACGAACCGGATTCAGGAACGCGGCGGTCGCAAAGGCGAAGTGCTGCACCCGGTGAAGTCCGGCGCCCTGTCCGAAGCGGAGATTGATGGTAAAGCGTTGCGCGACGCCGTTCGAGCGCGGGATGTCTATGCCGCCGAGCAAACCTTTGCCGCCCTGGCGCAGGGCTCCGCGGAGGAGGCCTTCAACCATTTGCTCCTGGCCGTCCACGACAACACTGAAGTCCATCGGGTGGTGCTGCCCTACCGCGCCTGGGATTTGCTCGGACTCATCGGTTCGGAACAGGCGCACACGCTCCTCAGGCAGTCCGTACGCTACTGCGTCAAAGCCGAATCCTGGCCTCGCTCGGCGAAGTTTGACGAGCCCCGCGCGCTCCTGCCGCGACTGCTTGAGGAACATAAACTGATGGGCCGCTCTCCCGGTGAGCGTCGGGCTGAGGACAGTTGGGTCGATCAATTCAGCCAAACCATTTTCCAGTCCACCCCGGCACAGGCAGCGGAAGCGGCCGCCGCCGCGCTCGCCGAGGGGATGTCTCCGCAGGCGGTTGGCGAAGCAGTGTCGCTCGCCGCCAATCAACTTGTCCTGCGCGACATGGGGCGCACGCCCCGGGAAGAGCTCCCGGGCAAGCCGCTGGGCAGCGTGCATGGCGATTCCATCGGCGTTCATGCGTCCGATTCCGCGAATGCCTGGCGAAACATGGCCCGGGTGAGCAACGCCCGAAACTGCTTTGCCAGCCTCATCCTTGGCGCTTACCAGTTGGCTTTGGACCGGACGGCGCGCGGGGGAGATTTTCTGAACTGGCAACCGCTGCCGGTGCAACGGCACCTGGACGAAATCAAAGTAACCGATCCGGACGCGCTGCTTCGTGAAGCGGACGAAGCGATACGCGGGAACCTCCAGGCCAAGGCCGGCGCGGTGATTCATCGTTACGGGGAATTGGGCCATGCGCCGCGGGCGGTGTTCGATCTTCTCCTGCGTTACGCGGTGAGCGAAGACGGCGCGCTGCACGCTGAAAAGTTTTATCGCACTGTTACAGAAGAATTCGCCGCCACGCGTCCGGCTTTCCGCTGGCGCCACCTCGTGGCGCTCGCACGTGTGAGCGCCAGCGAATTTGGGCGCCCAGCTCCCGGCATGGCCGAAGCGCGCGCGTTGCTGAAGCTGTAGCAACGACCGGACAAAGTCGGGGGAGCGCGGATCGCTGCGAACGCCGCCTCATGCGGGCAAAGGAACAGCTCGGCTGAAGTCCGGAAATATCGGGCGGCAGATCACACAGCCAAGCCAAAGTTGGTGACTCGCTGGGAATCTGCTTTGATGAAGCAGGCAATGCGCTTCCCGTTGAGCCGCTGGATTCGCGGCGGCCATCATCTGACCCCACCCGCCGGCAACGGCCGGACGCTGACCTCTTTGAACCAGACCAGGTCGCCGGGGTCATGATTCTGCAGGCCGATGTAGCCCGTCTCGGGTCGCTTCGGTTCCCGTTTCGGTTCATACCACTCCTTCCGTGGGGGCACGTCCGGGCTTTCCGGGTCGAAGCTCGTGATGCGTTGCCCATCGAGATCGACAAAGATCCGATCCCCGGCGAGGGTGATGATTATTGTTTTCCATTCGCCGGGGTTTTTCTTCGAAGCGGCTGACGAAGGCGCCAGCGAATAGATAGCGCCCGTCCGGTGAAAGGCATCTGTTTCCTCCGCGATCTGGACTTCATAGCCGTGATGCACGGCAAACCACGGCCCCTCGCCACGCTCGGCCGAAGCCTTCACTCTTTCGAGCGACGCTTCGGACGGTTTTCCAGCGGGGTCACGCTCGAATGCCGCGCCCGGGCTTTTGATCTGTTCCAGAATCCCGCGGCCAATGCGGACGTAAACCCCTGCGTTCGATTTCGGGTCCTTGCTCTTGAAGACGACACGAATCTGGCAGTTCACAAAGCGCTCCTCTTCATACACGAGCAGTCCCATGCCCTCGGGATCGCATTCCGTTCGCAACGCGCCGTCCTCGACCACGAATCCACCCCAGCCGAGGTGGACCCAGCCCGGATGAATCTTTCCATCGGCGATCAATGGCAACTGCCGCCACTCCGCTTTTGAGGTCGATTCCGCGCCTCGCAACAAAGAGCAACTGCAGACGAAGACTGCGGTGAAAGAGAGAACGGCGCGACGCGCCAGTTTCGGTGTCGCGCCGGACAGGAAGAGTGGTTTTAAATTCGGGTTCATGTCCCAAGCCTGAAACGAGGCTGGCCGGGCGTCAATTGGGTTTGGATGAACGCGTATTGGCGCATTGAGGGCGCGCCCCATGTTCATGAAAGTTGCTTCCCCGTGCGTGCTGCGGCTACCTTGCCGCGTCAGATGCGAACGTTGATCGAGAAAATCGAAACCGATGCGGCGGAAAGGCTTGTCCTGCCGGCGGGAACCGCTCCCAGCGCGGACCTGGCCCGCTACAAGAGCTTTCTCAAGATCGAATCGCACCGGATCAAGATGCGGCATCGGGCCGGGGCCGGGGGCCGGGAAATCTGCCAGGCACGGGCGACGTTGATCGATATTCTGATTCGCTATCTCTGGCAGGGCGCCACGGAAATGCTCTCGGCGCAGGCGCAAAAGGAGTTTCCGCCGCTGGCATTGGTAGCGTTCGGAGGGTATGGGAGGGCGGAACTGAATCCGTGCAGCGACATTGACTTCATGTTCCTGCATGACGGCCAGGTGGTTTCCGGCAGCAAACCGTTGCCGCACCTTTCCAAACTTATGGATGGCATTCTCTATCCGCTCTGGGACCTCGGGTTCAAGATCGGTTACTCCGTCCGGACCGTGAGCGAATGCGTGAACGTGGCCAACAGCGACATGCAGTCGAAGACCTCCCTGATCGAAGCGCGCCTGATTACCGGGGATGAAAGGCTGTTCCAGCGATTGCAAAAGGCGATCGTCTCGAAGTGCGTGGAGGGAAGCGAAGGCGCCTATATCGCTGAGCGGTTGCAGGACCAGGCAGCGCGCCGCGCCAGGTTTGGAAATTCCGCGACCATGCAGGAACCGAACATCAAGAACGGCTGCGGCGGTTTGCGCGATTATCAAAACCTGCACTGGATGGCATTCTTTAAATACCGCACGCGCACCCTCGCGGACATGGAACACCGCGAGTTCATCAGCGGGACGGAGCGCAAGCAACTCGAGGCGGCTTACGACTTTCTTTTGTCCGTTCGCACGGAACTGCATTACCAAAGCAACCGCGCCGTGGATATTCTTTCCAAAAGCCTTCAGCCCGCCATAGCCACGATTTTTGGTTTTACGGACCGTTCGCCGTCGAAGCGGCTCGAGCAGTTCATGCGCGAGGTCTATACACACATGCGCCACATCCATCTGATCAGCCGGTCCATCGAGGAGCGCCTGGCGCTGTTGCCCCGGCGCACGGGGTTTCCGTCGATCCGCCGGCTCATTCACCGTCCGTTCAGCCAGCCGGAGCCGCAGATGTTGGACGGGTTCAGACTGGCCGGGGGGCAGATTCACGCGGTGAGCCACCGGGTTTTTGGCGATCAGCCGCGGCGCTTGATGCGCGTCTTTCTTCATGCCCAGCAGCGCGGTTTGAAACTGCACCCGGACCTGGCGCAGTTGGTGCGGAGTGAACTGTCCCTGGTGGACCGCAGCTTCCTTTATGATTCGCACGTGCGGGAAACGTTTCTTGAGATCCTGAACCAGCGTGGAAACGTGGCGCCGGTTCTGCGCGCGATGCACGAAGTAGGGTTGCTCGGAAAATACATTCCCGAGTTCGGAAAACTGACCTGCCTTGTCCAACACGAGTTCTACCACCAATACACGGCGGACGAACACACCCTGGTGTGCCTGGAGAAACTCGACCGGGTCTGGGAAGCCAACGACGCTCCTTACGAGGCCTACACCGATGTATTTGAAAGCATCGAACGCCCTTTCGTTCTTTATCTGGCGCTGCTCCTGCATGATTCGGGCAAGGCGATTCCCACGGAGAACCACTCCGCAGTGGGCGGGCAATTGGCATTGCGGGTGGCGCGGCGCCTCGGGTTGGATGGCGGCACGACCCATTCGCTGCGGCTGGTCATCGAAAACCATTTGGCGATGGCGCAGATTTCCCAGCGGCGCGACCTCGAAGACGCAAAGGTGATTCGGAGTTTTGCCAACCAGCTTGAAAGCGCGGAGAACCTGCGCATGCTCACGCTGCACACCCTGGCGGATTCCCTGGCGACCAGCGACAAGCTCTGGAACGGCTTTAAAGATTCGCTCCTGCGCGAGCTTTACGCCAAGACATTGAAGCTGCTTCTGGGCGGCACCGACTTCATTCGCGCCGAGATGGTGCAGCGTGAACTGCTGGCCGGGGAAGTCATGCGATTGCTGCCGGATCATTTCAACGAGGAAGATGTGCATGCGCACTTCGAATCGCTCCCGCCGCGTTACTTCCAGATTCATTCGCCGTGGGAGATCGCCGCCGACCTCCAGTTGACCCATCGCTTCTACCATCATCAACTGGACGAGGAGGAAAAGGCGCTGGAGCCGGCGGTGACCTGGCACAACGAACCGGATCGCGGTTACACCAGCGTGAAAATCTGCACCTGGGACCGAGCTGGACTCTTTTGGAAGCTGGCCGGCTCGTTCAGCTCGGTCGGGATCAACATTCTCAGCGCCCGGATTTTTACGCGCAGCGACGGTATTGTGCTCGACACCTTTTTTGTGACCGATGCGAACTCCGGCAACCTGGTGAAGCGGGAGGAGCGAGAGGAATTCGAAAACCTGCTGCGAGCGGTTTTCGCCGGCACCAGCGAGACGGACCTGAGAGGCCTGATTCTGCGGCGCAAGGCCCGGCCGCTTTACCAAAGACTCGAAGACGAACGAATTGAAACGCGCATCGATTTCGACAATGACTCTTCCGAGCAATGGACCGTCATCGATATCGAAGCCGAGGATCATTTGGGGCTGCTTTATTTTATTTCCCGCACCTTGAGCGATTTGAATGTGCCCATTTTCATCGCCAAGATTGCCACGGAGAAAGGGGCCGCCATCGATAGCTTTTACGTTGCCGAGGCCGATGGACAGAAGATCAGTTCTCCTGAGCGGCAAAAGCTTATTGAAGCCCGGCTGAGAGCGGCGATTGCGGAAACGGTTGGTTTTTAGGAATCGCTACAGCCTTGTTGCCGGCATCAATCGACCTTGCCAAGCGCAACCACGTGATCAAAAATGGGTTCAATAGGATTATGAAGTTCTTTAACACGGGAAAACTGAATCTGACCACCGCGCTTGTCCTCGCTTTGGCGGCCTTGTCCTGCAAAGAACGTCCGGCCCCTGTCCAAACGAGCGCGGCCAGGCCGGCGGAAGCGCCTGCCGTAGCGGAAGGCACAAACGAACCGGCGCCGCCGACCCCCGGCACCACCACCACCCAGGTCTTCCTGGTCCGCGGCGTTGTCAAGGAAGTGATGCTGGACAAGAACAAGATCAAAATCGCTCACGAGACCATTCCCAATTACATGGAAGCCATGACCATGGTTTTCGACGTGCGGGACACGCGCGCCCTGGGCCGCGTCAAATCCGGGGACTCGGTCTTCTTCCGGCTGGTGGTAACGGAGGATGATGGATGGATCGAGCAGATGGCCCCGGTGGTTACGCCCCCGTCCGCCTCGACCAATGCGTCGCCGCAGGTCGAGGCAAGTCCGACTCCAACGTTTCGCCGCGCGCTTGAGGTCGAGCCGCTGAAAGTGGGCGATCCGATTCCCAATTATTCCTTTACGAATCAGTCCGGGAAGCCGGTCAGCCTGCATGATTTCAATGGCGAGGCCGTCGCCATCACCTTCATCTTCACCCGCTGCCCTTTCCCGACTTTTTGTCCTCGCATGTCTTCCCTTTTTGCCGAAGCGCAAAAAAAGCTTAAAGCCAGGGAGGGTGCGCCGGACAACTGGCGTTTGCTGACCATCTCTTTTGATCCCGAATTCGACACCCCCTCGGTCCTTCGCTCCTACGCCCAACGGTATGGAGCGGATCCGGAGCATTGGAGTTTTCTCACTGGCGATCTCATCGATATCACCGCCCTGGCCGAACAGGTGGGGCAGTTGTTCTGGAGGCCCGATCCGACGAACCCGGTGGGCATCGAACACAACCTGCGAACTCTCGTGATTGATGCGCAGGGGAAGCTGCAAAGAGTGATTCCCGAGAACGAATGGAAGGCGGATGAGCTTGTGGCGGAATTAGTCAAAGCCGCCAACGCCAAGAAAGGTTAGGGACTACATTCCAAAAGCGGGGTCCGCGGAACTTTGGAAACGCGGTGGTGAGCCCGCCCACAGCGGAAGCCTACTTCAGACGGTTGAAAGTCTTCTGGAGGATTTCCCAGTCTTTCAATCCCTGGACCTTTTCGCGCATGCTGCCAATGACCCTGGCTTCGTTCGCGTTTTTGGTCGGGCGGCTTGTGTTCTTGTAGAAAACTCCGAAATAGCCCGGAAACGGCGCGTCAGCCAGCTTGTAGGCGGCCATTTCGTCGGTCACGTCGTGTTCGGGAGGAACCAGTTCGAATTTGCCGCCTTTGCGCGGGTTCGAAGCATCGAAAGCCCCTTCGTAGAATTCCACGCACTCGCTCAGACACTCGATCACGCTGAAGCCATCGTGGTCCATGGCTGCTTCCATCATCTGCAACACGTGGGCCGGGTTGGTATGCGTGGTTCGGCCAACAAAAGTAGCGCCAGCCGAAATGAGTTGTTTCATCGGATTGACGGGGTGATCGATGGCGCCCCAAGTATCGGTCTTGCTTTTAAAGCCGAGCGGCGAGGTCGGCGAGGTTTGCTTCTTGGTCAATCCATAAACCCAGTTATCCATGATGACGTAGGTCATCTTGATGTTTTTGCGCGCGGTGTGGTTGAGGTGATTGCCGCCAATGGAAAAGGCGTCACCGTCTCCGCCGAAAACAAAAACGTGCAGCTCCGGCCGGGTCAAAGAAATGCCGCTGGCAAACGAAAGGGCCCGCCCGTGGATGTAGTGCGCGCCGTGTGCCTGGACGAAGTAGGGGAAGCGGCTCGAACAGCCGATACCGGCCACGGTGGTGATCTGCTCATGATAAAGGCGCCGTTTCTCGATCAACTTGAAGTAAAGGGCCAGCACCGAAAAATCACCGCAGCCCGGGCACCACGTCGGATGGTCGGCGGCCACTTCCTTTTTTGTCAGAGGTTTGCGTTCCGTCTCCGACGGCGGGGCGATCACACTGAGGCCGCCGCCCGCCACCGGAATATTCGCTGTCGTAACACTCATAAAAACCGTTTCTCCAATAGCTTAGCCGTTGCGCTTGCTTTCGCCAACCACCGCTTTGGCCCGCTCCAGAATATCGCGCACTCTCCAGGTCAGCCCATCGCTCTTGTTGATCCCGCGAATCTTCGGATCGCAGTAGCGCGCGCGCAGCAATGCCGCCAATTGCCCGTAGCCATACAAGCCCTCGTCGTTCATCTCCACGACACAGACGTGGTTGAATCCGGCGAAAACCGCTTCGAGGCCTTCGGGTAACGGATTGATATAACGGATGTGCACGGAAGAGACGCTGTCCCCCATTCCACGCGCGCGATCCACCGCTTCTCGAATGGGTCCCTGTGTCGAACCCCATCCCACAAGCAAAACGTTGCCTTCAGGCGGACCATACACCGTGGGTCTGGGAAGTTCCGCGGCCAAAGCCTGAAGCTTCTTTCTCCGTTTCGCGGTCATTTGGGCGTGCAACTTTGGCGAGCCGGAAGGGTGGCCCATTTCATCGTGCTCGAGGCCGGTCACCACCGGATACTTGCCGCTCATGACGCGAGTGCCGGGAGGGATGTGGCGAGAGACGCTGTTCGGAAGGGAAAGATCGTAAGGCTTGTGCTGCTCGACCGGCTTAAAGTCCGGGGAAATATCCTGAACCAGCTTCTCCAGATCAGGGGCCTTGAACGCCTCGATGCGGGTGGCAATGGCCTGATCGCTGAGGATGATGACCGGAACGCTGTATTTGCGGGCGATACTTACAGCTTCCATCGCTGTGTGAAAGCAGTCCTCGACATTCGCCGGAGCCAGAACCACGCGCGGGCTGTCTCCATGGCCGCCAAATACCGCAATGTTTAAGTCCGATTGCTCGACATTCGTGGGAAGACCGGTGGAAGGGCCGCCCCGCTGGATGTCGCAAACGACCAGGGGCATTTCCGCCATGACGGCCCAGCCCAAGGCTTCCGTTTTGAGGGAGATTCCCGGTCCGCTCGATCCGGTCACCGCCACACGCCCCGCGTAACCCGCGCCCAAGGCCATGGAGATGGATGCAATCTCGTCTTCGCATTGGACGAACAGGCCCCCGTACTTTGGCAACTCGCGCCGAAGCAGTTCCATGATGTCCGACCAGGGGGTGATGGGATAACCGGCGCCAAATCGTACTCCCGCCGCAATCAGGCCATAAGTCAGGGCTTCGTTGCCGGTCATGACCACCTGGTGCCCATCGCGTTTCTGGCTTTCGCTGAACTGGAAAGTGGCGATCACATCGCCCAGCGAATAGCCATGCCCGGCGTGAAAGGCGGTCAAGGCGTTGTTGACTACGCTTTCGTCTTTGCCGGTGAAGCGTTCCTGAATCAGCGTGATCAGTTTGGGGACGTTCAGATCGAACATCTTTGCCACCAGACCGAGCGCAAAGATGTTCTTGCCTTTATCCTTGGCCGTGCCGCCAATGGCCTCGACTGTCAGTCCGGAAATCGGCACGCCGATGTGGCGGTATTCGGTCTCCCATTCCGGCTTAGGCTCGACATGATCGGAGTCGTAGAGGACGATCCCGCCGTTTTTCAGGGAAGAAATGTGGTTCTCGTAGGAATGTTGGTAGAAGGCGAGCAGGACATCCGCTTCATCACCCGCGCTTAAAACTTCACCCGATCCGATCCGCACCTGGAAGATGGAGGGTCCTCCGGAAATCGTGGAAGGGATGGTCATGAAAGTCATGACCTCCTGTTCGCTCCGGCCCGCCAGCCGGGCCAGGAAGCCGCCAATAGCCTGAATGCCGTCCTGGGAATTTCCCGCGATGCGAATTACGGCCTCGGAAATCCTCGAGACTTTGGGGGCGCCAGCAGTAGTGCCGGGGCTTGAAGAGGCCGGACTGGCGGCCAGGACCGAATCACTCATGAGAGTCTTTCATAAAAGCCGGAATGAAGCTGAGCAAACTCTCCGCCATGAAGCTCTTAGGCAGCAGCTCTATCCGCTACAGCTTCCAGCCTAGCCATTGCACTATGGGGTGTCAAATCCTAAACCGGAAGCGGCCGGAAGCCGAACGCTTGAACCATCAGGCAGTTACCGCATTTTTCCCTGCCGCGCCGAAACGTATAAGGGATGTTCATTTCTGGCCCCTCGATGCATCAGTCTGAGGCCAATCCGCTGTTCAGATAATGCTCCAACCCCCGCGCAACGCCGTGTCCCCAGGGTTGGTGGCTGACGTAGCCCTTTTGACTGCGAACCAGTTCCTTCACAAGCGGTATCGCGTTGTCCGGAGCCACAACACAACGCGCGAATTCGCCGGATAACATTGGCAAGTCGTTGAAATGATCGCCCGCAGCCAGGATGCGGTCCCGTGGAATCCGCAGTTGTCGGGCAATTTCTGCCAGGGCGGTCCCTTTGTTGTAGCCGACATGGCTGAAACGCGCATAAACATCGTTTCGCACAACGCTCAAATCCGCGACTTCGCTGCAATACGCCTCGAGGTAGATTTGGATGGCATCCGCGCTTTCGTTGCTGTCGGCCACGAGGCAGAAAGGCGAATACTCGTCTTCATAAAGCGTGGCCGTGAAGCGCTTGTTGATCCAGTCCACCAGACGGGGCACGTCCCTTCGCACGCGCGCGAACAGCTCCAGATGGGCATTGCGGCAAGCCGCGTTCCAGGGATCGCACTGGAGGTATTGTGAATCATGGTGCAGGTAAATCTCCCGTTCCACCACCACGAGGTAGTCCGGCCGAATGGTCAGCCGCGCCCGGGCAATCCCCTCCATAACGCTCGAAAGATCGCGCCCGGTGTTGATGACCCATTTCGCCCCTTGTGCCTGCAGGCTCCCAATCAAGCCCTGCAAATCCTCCGGCACGGGAGGATTCTCGAAGTCGGCGTGCAACGTGCCGTCGAAATCCGTCGAGATCAGTTGAATTGGCAGACTCATAATTCGCAATTGGCGAACGCCCTCGAGGCTCCGCAAGTCCGCCAACTCGGCAGCCAGCGTATCATTTGCCGTGCCTGTCGAAAAGGATTCCATTGCCGCCCTCGGGGAACATACGGAATGGGTGCGGGCGGCTGGCGGGCGGCTGCATTCGGGTCCGCTACATTTTCAGACCATTTTTCCAACCGCGCCTGGCAAAGAAGCGCGTTTCTCCCAAGACCCACCCTTGCGCCCACCGCGGAATCATGTCATACCGAAGTTTGAGCAGCAGTTATGGCTACCTCTCAGGAACGTTACGACGACGCCATGTTCGACTTCAGCACGGGCAATTACGATTCCGCCATTGCCAAGCTGAAAGCGTTGCTCTCGGACGACCCGGACTATTTTGATGCGTTGCTCTCTCTGGGAATGGCTTATTACCGGAAGGGCGATTACGCTGCGGCCATTGCGGAAGGCCACAAGGCGGAACAAGCCCGTCCGACCGAGCAACTCGTGCATACCAACCTTTCGCTTTTCTACATGAAGGCTGGAAACAAGCAGGTTGCCGAACACCACGGCTTGCAGGCGCGGATTGCCTCCTGGCGCGGAAACATGGCCCCGGCCGATGCGGACCAGGGTGGCGATCCTGAATTGACCATGGCAAAACCCAAACCTCCGCCGGTCAAACCGCCCGAGAAATTTCCGGACATGCCCTGGAAGAAAAGAGCCGGGCAGAAGCCATTGCCGTCTTCGGATTCATCGTCGGATGTTCCCAAAGACGATTCGAACCAGTAGAGAACGGACTGTCGCCGCATCTTATGAAAACCGCTTATGAACTTGCCATGGAGCGCCTGAATAAAACGGCGGCGCCAAATCCCAAGTTGACCGCGGCCCAAAAGAAGGAGTTGGGTGAGCTGGATTCCCGATACGCCGCCAAAGCGGCCGAGCGCGAGATTTTTATCAAGGGAGAACTGGCCAAGGCCGCCGCCAAAGGAGATTGGGAGGCCATGGAACAACTCGAGAAGCAGCTTTCGAGCGACCGCAAGAGCTTCCAGGCGGAACTGGAGGAGAAGAAGGAGAAAGTTCGGCAGCAGAACACGAAGAAGTAACCCGCCCGTTTCGGCCGCTTCGTTCCTCCTGCGATCTTCGCCATACGACCATGCGGTCCTCCCCGCTCACAGGATATTTTGTAGGCAGTTACTGTTCCTCCCTCGACGACTCCGAGCAGCCGTTTGCCCTGTGGGTTCCCCGAAGTTACTCGCCACGCCGCAAGTACCCGCTGATCGTCGCGCTGCACGGCACAGATGCGGACGAGCGGATGATTCCCGAGGAGTGCTTTCGCATGCACAAGCGCGGTTTCAGGGAGGATGTCCTCTTTCTTTCGCCTTTTGGCCGGGGCGACCTTTGGTTTCAGGGACCGGGCGAGGCAGACTTTTGGGAGGCGATTGAGTGGGTCAAACAGCGTTACAAGGTGGATGCACGCCGGCAGTATCTCACCGGCCTGTCGATGGGCGGATACGCCTGCTGGCGCCTGGCTTGTGCGTATCCGGATCAGTGGGCCGCCATTGCGCCCATCTGCGGCGGCGGCGATCCGGCCCGGCTGGCGGCACTTGGCAGAATGCCGGTTTGGTGCGTCCATGGCGAGAAGGACGATGCCGTGCCTGTCGAGGAATCGCGCCGTCTCGTGGAAGAATTGAAGCGGCTTGGCGGAAAAATTCGGTACCATGAACTCAAAGACTGGAGACACAATTCCTGGCAATGGCTCTATAATCCGGACCGTAAAGGGAAAAATCTGATCGAGTGGTTTCTGCAGTTTCGTCGGCGCGCGGCAGCTTCCCCGATTTCAAAGCCGGCGCGCCAGGGCAACTTTTATGACCTGTTCACTGAAAGGGTGATCATTAGCTATCCTGCCCAAACGCCCATTCCCCGAGAGGCCAGCCTGCTTCGATCCGAAGCGGAAACGTGGTCGCGCTTCACCGTCGGAGACCGCATTATGCGAAGTGGCAAGCTGATCGCAAAACCGGACCTGGAATTGACCCGCTCCGAGCTGGGGAGAGCCCATCATTTGATGCTTGGTCGGGTCGAGAATCATCAAGCACTGCGCCAGTCAAGCCGGGAGCTCGCGGTCAAGCATGTCAAAGGGCAGCTTCATATTCGCGGCCAGACTTATCTGGGGAAAACGCTGGTGGCGCTCGCCTGGCAACCGAGCCCCTGGAACCCTGCGAAATTACTGGCGATCATTACCTACCAACAGAGCCAGCAAATGCGCGGCACGGCCGAGCGCTTCCTCTCGGCTGCAAATGAACTGATGCCCATAAACCTTTACGACCCGCACCGCCGCAAATTCATCCGGCAGGAAGCATGAGCCTCGAGAGCGATCGAAACGTTTGGGCGACTTCAGGTGTCCTTGATAGGCCACCGCGCGAGGACGCTTCGCCCTGCCGTTTCAGACTGTGACAGCGCAAAAGGCGCAAAAGAATTCCCACTTGCCAACCCGGCGTGCGTTGCCCACTTTAATCAACGTCCGGGAGCGCGGTTAGCTCAGTGGTAGAGCACTACCTTGACACGGTAGGGGTCAGAGGTTCGAAACCTCTACCGCGCACCATCCTTCGACCTACGTAATTCCAGCGGCGGTCCTCCGCGCCCAGGCGTCGGCCTCCAGGATCTGCTCCAGTGTCGGACGCTTGGTCGTCTGATGCTGGTCCATCGTTCGGGCGACCGCGCGGCTGATGTCTTCGAAGCCGATCTGGTTTTTGCAAAACGCTTCCACGGCCACTTCGTTGGCGGCGTTCAGCACAGCCGGCATGGTTCCGCCTCGTTCGCCGGCACGCCGCGCGATTAACAGCGCAGGGAAACGGTCCGCATCGGGGTCTTCAAAAGTGAGGCTGCCGATTTTGGCGAAATTGGTTTCCACGCGGCTGCTGGAGACGCGCTTGGGATAGGTGAGCGCATATTGGATCGGCAAACACATGTCGGGCGTGGACAGTTGGGCCACGATGGAGCCGTCAATGAATTCAACCATTGAGTGGATGACGCTTTGGGGATGCACGACCACGGACAGACGATCGATCTCCACACCAAAGAGCCAGCGCGCCTCGATCATTTCCAGGCCTTTATTGAAGAGGGTGGCGGAATCGATCGTGATCTTGCGTCCCATCACCCAGGAAGGATGCTTGAGGGCCCGTTCCACGGTGATTTTGGCAAAATCGGACTTGGGTGTGGTGCGGAAGGGGCCTCCCGAAGCCGTCAGCCAAAGGCGCCGAACAAAATCGCGCGGTTTGTCTTCGAGGCACTGAAAAATCGCCGAGTGCTCGCTGTCCACCGCCAGGACGCGGACACCATGCTTCGCGGCCTCGCCCATCACGATCTCGCCGGCCATCACCAGGATTTCCTTTGAAGCCACGGCGATATCTTTGCCGGCGCGAATAGCGGCCAGCGCCGGCTGCAATCCGGCGGTGCCAACGATGGCAATCAGGACAATGTCTGCCTCCGGCAATGTGGCCAGGCGAACCAGGCCTTCGGCTCCCGCCCAGACTTCGGTCTTCCCTCCCAACGCCGATTCAAGCTCCGCCGCCCTCCCGGGATCGCTGACTGATATTGCCCGTGGCTGGAAGCGACGCGCCTGTTCCAGCAGCAGGTCGGTATTGTTGCCCGCCCCGAGCCCGACCAGTCGAATCTCCTCCGGCAAATCCTCGGCTACCTTGATGGCGCTGGTGCCGATCGAACCTGTGCTGCCAAGAAGGACGACGTTCTTCATCGCGGGACAGCCTAGAGTGTCGTCACGAGCACATGACGCAAGTACAAATACATGAGCGGCGCGTTAAAGAGGATGCTGTCCAGCAGGTCGAGCATGCCGCCAATCCCGGGAAAGAATCTTCCGGAATCCTTCACTCCCGCTTCGCGCTTGAAGATCGATTCAATCAAGTCCCCGATCACCGCCGCCGTGCTGAGGAGAACACCTAAAACAACCGCGTGTTTCAGGGTCATGCCTTCGAGCAGGCTGCCGGCGAAATAGGCGAATCCCACGCTGACCAGGGTGGAGACGACGACGGCGCCGCCGAAACCCTCCCAGGTTTTGCCCGGGCTGATGCGAGGGATCATTTTATGTTTGCCGATGAGCGAGCCGATCACGTAAGCGCCCAGGTCGCTGAACTTCGTGATGGCGATGAAATAAACGATGTAATAGCTGCCGGATCGATGGTCTTCAAAGGGGTAGTAATTGATTTTTTGAACGAAGTTGAGCAGCCAGGGCACATACATCAGTCCAAAGAGGGTGGTTGAAATCGCCAGGATTCCCATGGTGTTGCTGCGCGAAACAAACTGGCGCACGCAGAGGCCGAGGACGAAGATGATGAGGATGTTGGTTTCGTAGCTGTTGGCCTGCGCGGGTGTGCGGGGCGCCACAAAATTCCCCGACAGATAAACGAAGGTGCTGGCCATCATGACGATGCCCCCCAGAATGCCCAGAACTTTAAAGCAGACCATTTGACGCTTCTCGACCAGCCCGTAAAACTCGTTCAACCCAAAGCCCGCAATGGTCATCATCAGCAGGAGGAACAGGTAGTCTTCGATGACCTTGTTTCCGGAAAACAAGGCGCCAATGACGACGGCCCAAAGGATGACCGAGCTGAGTAGGCGCCGCCAGAAGATGGCGACCTTCGAGGCGGGCGCTTTGGCTGGTTTGGCCGGGGTCATGTCGCTCATGGCGCGGGTCAAATGGTGCCGAAACGCCGTTGCCGCCGGGTGTATTCCTCGAGGGCCTCGAAAAACTGAGGCTTGCGAAAATCCGGCCACAATGTCGGCGTCACCACCAGTTCCGCATAGGAGATTTGCCAGAGGAGAAAATTACTAACGCGCATTTCACCACTGGTTCGGATGAGCAGGTCCGGGTCGGGCATATTATGGGTATAGAGGTGCTGGGCAAAGACTTGTTCGTTGACCACAGCCACGTCCAGCTTTCCCTCTCTAACCTTGGCGGCGATGCTTCGGCAGGCTTCGACAATTTCGGTGCGACCGCCGTAACTGAGGGCCAGAACCAGAGTGAGGCCGTTGTTCTTCTCGAGGGCGGCAGTCGCCTTCTTCAACTGTTGCTGGACGAATTCGGGCAGCCGATAGATTTGGCCGATGGCCTGGAGGCGGACGTTATAGCGCTGGAGTTCGTTCAGCTCATTCTTCAAGTAACGCGCCAGATAATTCATCAGCGTATCCACCTCCTCCTTCGGGCGGCTCCAGTTCTCGACCGAAAAGGCGTAAAGCGTCAGATACTTGATCCCAATCTCGCCCGCCGCCCGCACGACCGCGCGAACTGATTCCGCTCCGACACGATGTCCTTCAATGCGGGGCAGCTTGCGCTCTTTGGCCCAGCGGCCGTTGCCGTCCATGATGACGGCCACATGCGTGGGCAACATCTTCTTGGCCTGCGCGCTTAGATGGAGCTGGGGGGCGCTCATGGCCGGTCATTCGAGGAAAATTGTCTGCTCGCGCCCGGGGCCAACGGAGACAATCGAGAGCCTTGTGCCTGACAATTCGGTTACGGCTTTAAGGTAGGCCCGGGCGCGTGGAGGAAGGTCCTTCCATCGGCGCGCGTTGTGCGTCGGCTTTTGCCAGCCCGGAAACTCAACGTAAACCGGTTCGCACTGGGCCAGCACTTCCACGTCGCTTGGCACATAGTCGTAGCGTTCCGAGCCCACCCGGTAAGCGACGCACACGCGAATCATGTCCAGAGTATCCAGGCCATCGACGTTCGTAACCGCGATTTCGTCCAGACCGTTGATGAGTGTGGCGTGGCGGGTGGCCACGGCATCGAACCAGCCGCAGCGCCGGGCGCGCCCGGTGGTGGAGCCAAACTCACGGCCCATGCTGTGCAGAAGGTTTGTGACGGCTGAGTTCTCGCTCGGGAGCGGCCCCTCGCCCACTCGTGTGGTATAGGCTTTCATCACCCCCAGCACCCGATCCATTTTGTGGGGCGGAATGCCGGAACCGGTGCAGGCGCCGCCGGCCGTTGTGTTGGAGGACGTGACAAAAGGATACGTGCCATGGTCGATATCGAGAAAAGTCCCTTGCGCGCCTTCAAAGAGCAGGTTGGCTCCGCGCCGCATGGCGGAGTGGAGGAACACAACGCTGTTGGTCACGAAAGGCCGAAGCTTCTCGCCGGCGGTGCGGTATTCCTCATGAACGCGCTTGAACGAGAGCGGCTGCGCTCCGAACGCTTTCAAAACCTCGTTGTTCTCTTTGAGCTTTCGCTTCAGTTGAAGCTCGAATCGGTCCGGGTTGACGAGGTCCAGCATGCGCAGACCGGTGCGGGCCGCTTTGTCACCGTAGGCGGGGCCGATGCCGCGTTTGGTCGTGCCCAGCTTTTCCTTCCCCTTCAGCACTTCGCGCTGAGCATCGAGCTCGCGATGATAGGGCAAAACCAGATGGGCCGTTTCGCTGATTACCAGATTCTTGCCCACCTTGACCTTCAAGCGGCCGAGGCCTTCGATTTCTTCAACAAGGCTCATCGGGTCGATGACCACCCCGTTGCCGATGACGCAGGTCTTGCCTCGTCGCAGGATGCCGGAGGGGATCAGGTGCAGGACGTATTTCTGACCGGCAATCAGGACAGTGTGGCCGGCATTGTTACCGCCCTGGGTGCGGACCACCACGTCGGCCTGCTCCGTGAGCACGTCGATAATCTTGCCTTTGCCTTCGTCTCCCCACTGGGCGCCTACCAGGATTGTATTGGCCATAGTTGCATGAATTTCCGATGGAAATGCCCTCCAGCCGCATCCCTTCGCGCTTGTTTGAAAAAGATTGTCATGTCTTGCCGGTCCCGAGCCTTTCCATCGAGACAATAAAAATCCCCGAATCAGAATTCGGGGCCGGCTCGCGGTCTCTACCGGGGCAAATTAGAAAGAACCTGCTCCACCTGTCAACCATCGCTTAAGTCCTCCGCTGCCTTCCGGCCGCATGCCTGGCAATCATCTCAAAACTTTCGACTTCCGCATTGCCCGTTCCGCTCTACTTTTCCGGCATGGCGCGCGAGTATGTGTTGCAACCGTTCCGGCCGGTGGTCGATTTTCAGATCGATTACGCGAAGGAACTGAACGAACAGCAGCGCCTGGTGGTAACTGCGGCTCCGGGTCCGGCCCTTGTCATTGCCGGGGCCGGGGCGGGCAAAACACGAACGCTCATTTATCGGGTCGCTTTTCTGCTCGAACAGGGCGTGCCGGCGGAACGTATTCTCCTGCTTACCTTCACGAACAAGGCCGCGCGGGAAATGATGCGCCGGGTGGCCGCGCTTTTGGGAAGTGATTTGGCGGCGCTCTGGGGCGGGACGTTTCATTCGATGGGCCACCGCATTCTGCGCCGGCACGCGGACCGGGTGGGCTACCGGAAGGGCTTTACGATACTGGACCGGGAAGACGCCAGGGACCTCCTGAAAGCGTGCCTGGGCGACGCGGACATCGACGCGAACAACAGCCGCTTCCCCAAGGTCGATGTCCTGGCCGACATTCTCTCGCTGGCGGTGAACACCTGCCAGTTCATCCCCGAGGTGGTGGGTCAGCATTACAATTATTTCGCGAGCCTTTCGCGGCAGATCGAAGATCTGGGCCGGCAATATTCAGACCGCAAACGCGCGGCAAACGTCATGGACTTCGATGATCTGCAGGTGCTGTGGCTCCGCCTGCTCGAACAGGATGTAGAAGTGCGGGAGCTTTACCAGCGCCGGTTCCAGTTCATCCTGGTGGACGAATACCAGGATACCAATCGGATACAGGGGGCCATTGTCGATCTATTGGCCGCCCGGAATCAAAACCTGATGGTGGTGGGCGACGATTCCCAAAGCATTTACTCCTGGCGCGGCGCGGACTTCCGGAACATCCTCGAGTTTCCCAAACGGTATCCGAACGCGACGGTTTACAAGATCGAGACCAACTACCGGAGCACACCCGAAATATTGACGGTGGCCAACGCGGCCATTCAGGCGAATGTGCGGCAATTCGCCAAAGAGCTGGCGCCGGTTCGCCGTTCCGGCATCAAACCGGTGCGCGTGGCGTGCGGGGATGCCTATCAACAGGCTGCCTTTGTCGCCCAGCGGATGTTGGAACTGCGCGAAGAAGAGGTGAATCTGAACGAGATGGCGGTGCTGTATCGCTCGCATTTTCACGCCCTGGAACTCCAAATGGAACTGACCCTCCGCAACATTCCCTTCACCATCACGAGCGGGGTCCGTTTCTTTGAGCAGGCGCACATCAAGGACGTGACGTCGTATCTGAAGTTGGTCTGCAACCCGCGGGATGAACTGGCCTTTAAGCGCATCGTGCAGTTGCTCCCCGGCATTGGCGCGAAAGGCGCCGACAAACTGTGGAAATGCTTCGAGACTTCGGGGGTGGAGACGCCCGAGGGGTTGGCGGTTCGTTTGCAGAGCTGCCGGGAGAATGTGCCCAAAAAATCCACCACAGCCTGGGCGGAGCTGGCGATTGCCATCTCACAGCTTGAAGAAGAGGACTTGCGAAAGAGCCCTTCCGCCATGATTCGCGTCGTGCTCGAGGCCGGCTACGAGGAGTATCTGCAGGAGACTTATACGAACTATGCCTCCCGGGCGGAAGACATCGAACGCCTGGCCGATTTTGCCGTGCAGTTTGAAGACACCACCGAGTTTTTGGCGCAGCTCGCTTTGCTCTCGAGTCTGGAGGCCGAAGACGAAAAGCCGACGACCAATGATTCGGAGCGGGTGCGCCTTTCGACCATTCACCAGGCAAAGGGTCTCGAGTTCGACGTCGTCTTTGTGATCATGCTGTGCGAGCGTCTTTTTCCGAGCGCCCGGTCGCTGGAGAATCCCGATGCCGAGGAGGAGGAGCGGCGGCTCTTTTATGTGGCCGTCACCCGCGCCCGGAACGAGCTGTATCTGTCTTATGCCCTGAGCCGAACCACCCAGGCGATGGGCGAAGTCGGCCAGTTGCCGTCGCGTTTCCTGAACGAAATTCCGGCATCGCTTCTCGACGAATGGAATTTGCGGCCGGAAGGCGCGTATTATTGAGGCCGCTTCCGGTTGGTGTCCGGTTCGTCGGCTAAAAGCATGCCCTTTCACTGATTCCGACCCTCCAATAGAACAGATGCGCCAGGGGCTCTTGGTTCCCATTTTCAATCGTGATCCGCTCCGCTTCGGCCTCCGCACATTCCGGCGGTTCCTCTCCGTAATCCGGGTTCTCGGCTCAGCGGGGACGCATTCGGCCTACCGAATTCGGTGTTCGGACCCGTTTGCCGTTAGAACGGTAGAACGGGCCACTGGCCCGGTCGTGCAGCCGGCAGCCTGCGCGATGAATTAGTCCAGCGGCTCACCCATTTGCGCTCATCCCTTGCCCTCCGTGAGGTTTGCGCCGCACGCCTGACGCCAGCCGCCACGAAAAGGCGCAGCGAGCCATTTTCCTCACTTTCACTTGCCGCTTACTCTGCAGGGGGCCTAGCTTAGCTTAGCTACAGTACCGTGGCAGCACCAGTTGTCCTTCCATAGAAACTTTTGAACATAAAATGTTTGCCAGAGGAAATCTCCTTCTAATCGGAGTAGTTCTTTTTGTCACTAGCTGTAGTGAGCCTCCGTTGAAATGGAGTGACGACTGGATGCCTAAGGCTGTCGGCGGTCCAATCGAGATCAGACCGTTACCGCCTGCGGATCAGTTGCGAGAGGATTACGAGCAATGGATCAGGGAGACAAACGCGCCTCGACTTCGATTGTATGCCGAAACCATCGAGTTTCCAGCCGTCCAGACGGAATTCAAATTCAACATTTCACGAGGGGACACTCCAGTGGGGCAGCGAACGTTCACCCATGCGTCTTTTGTTTACTCGAATCACACGAAGGGACTATATGAGTTGTCATGGATGGAAGCCGGTAGACAAAGAAAAGAGTTCCTACTAGTTAAAGACAGACCTCGGAAATTCTTGCTGATGTTGACGCAAACGCGAAATAGCCCGTTCCCTGAATTACAGATCGTGGCTATTGAGGGAGTTCAGAATCGTGGAGTTCGAATGGCGTCCAGTCCGGATAGGGTGCCGTGAGGGCAGTTCCTTGGCTTGGGCGTCGAAACGGTAAACCTCCCGGATCTGTTCGACGACAAAACGCACTTGCTCAGGGAAACTGGAAGCCAGGGGCACGAATGCGCGCCTGCCGTGCCTCAAGCAATTGGCCAAAATCGAGTCGGTCACCCCGCAGGTGTTGCGCGAGAGCGCATCACACATCTGGATCGGTGGCGACAACTCCGCGGCCCGATGTTCGAGCACCTGGGCGAGGTTCTCCCCGGCGTGGCGCCAGCCGCTCATGAACAGGCCACGGTGTGGTCGTCCACCTCAGCGATGATGCTGGTGGTGAAGGTGCCGGTGCGTTGGGGATCGATCTCGGCGGCGTTCCCGAGACCTTTCCTCCTTTTGGGGATCGGATGGCACCGCATCCAGCATCTGTCCCGGGTGCCGGTGAAGAGTTCTCAGTGCTGTAGCGTATCCCGGGCAATGAAGGTCGTCTCTCGGGATCTTCTCCCGAGACCAGCGAGAC
>CAZCUL010000096.1:0-4870 GCA_964501475.1 uncultured Verrucomicrobiota bacterium
GGCGGCTTTGGTGGCCATTGCGCAGACCCGCTTTGGCGTTTTGAACTGGCTGCGGAAGAAGAGCCACCGTCATGGGAAAACCGTGTTTTCGCACAACGGCGGCACCGGCGGTTTTCATAGCTTTCTAGCATTCGTCAAAGACGCCGGAGTATTGATCCTCTCGAACGTCTCCGGTCCAGTGGATGAACTTGGAGTCCGCGCTGCTGCGGATATCGCCGAGATGCCTGTGAAACCCGGCAGCCGGTCAGAAACACAGCGCCAGCGTTGAAATCCCAGAACCTCTCAAAACCAGCCGAGGTTAAGGAAATTCGCTCAAACAAACAGCCGCGCAGATGAGCCTTGAAAGGCGGCTCATTCGAATGTCTCCGTTTTTGCGACTTCAACTGCATAGACGTGCCTCTCACCGTGCATGTTGCTGCGAAAGACAACCCACTTGCCGTTCGGGGTGAAGGTGACGTTCGGTTCGAGATCGTAATCGTGCTTGGAAAGGTCCACCAGCTTCTCGGCCACGAAGCGGCCCAACTCCACCGGATCGCCGCCGATCTGCTCGATCTTCAACTCGGGCTGCGGACGGAAAAGGTAAATCCACTGGCCGTTACGGGGCGGATCGAGTCGTTTGTTCTCCGGCATCGGAGTTCGGTTCGCCACGCTGTCCGGGCCGCCGCCGTCGCCGGCGAATAGTTTACTGTCCCACGAGATATTGTAATGGACGCTCCACTCGCTGCGGGCGAGCGCATAGCGGATGCGCTTGCCTGTGACGACGTGGACGCCAGCGAGCCAGAACTCCTTTGCGCGCGGCGTTTGGAGGTCATACCAGACCCACTGGCCGTCACGGCTGAAGAACTCGTGGCCGGCAATCTCGTAAGGCATTGTGCGCCGGTGCATGAGCCTCGGCATGTCCGTGCCGATGCGGAGCGTCCATACGCGGTCCACTTCGTGCCAGGGGCCTTCGTGGCAGTAAAGCATGAGTGTCGGATCGGTGGGCGAGCACTGGGCATGGTTGAGCCAATTGGTGCTCGCATTGAAGAAATCTATTTCGCCGCTCTTGATGTCGGCGGCAAAGAACTTCATCGAGCGAGGCATGTTCATACGCGAATTGAAGCTGCGGCGCCTCCTGGATGGAGGAGGCGGGTTGGCAGTTTCATCACGGTCGTTATTGTCAGGCCTCGCCGCGGGCTGTGTCGGGGGACGTGCGCGGGCGCGACGCTCGTTGAAGGTGCCGATGAGCAGGGTTTCGTCGGCATTGACGCCGTTAAAGCTGGCGAAGAATGGGAGCTTGATCACGTCGCGCGTGACTTTGGTGTCGAGGTGGGTGGCGCGTATGACCGTGCCGGTCTGGCCGCGCACGGAGTAATAGACCTGCCGGCTTCTGCGTCCGACTTCGATGCCGCTGCTGCCGCCCATGCTGTAGTCGGCGCGGGGCACGATGATTTCCAAATCGCGGTTGGTGAGGTTGACTGTGGCAAGGCCGCTTGGGGTGGAGATGAGAAGCTTGTCTCCCTCGGAAGTGTAGGCGTTCTGGTGGAAGTAAAGGCTCGCGCTGCCCGCCTCGCGCGAAAGCCGCAGAACGCGATGACCAGTGGCAGGGTCAATCCATTCGAGCGGCGGTGCGGCCAGGGCGGAATACACCGACACCCCCCACGCGACGAAAGATGCACGACGCAACAGCGAGGCAACATGGATTCGGCGGGGTACTTTGATTCTCATGTCAGAGCAAAGCCTGGTCACGGCCGCGACCGCTTGCAAGTGCGAATGACTGCGCAACTCATTTCTCCCCGCTGCTTCGCACCGATTCATTCAGGGGACGACCTGCCATGTCAACATCAGCAGGGAAACGGCCTGGCGCGGCAGCTTGAACCGCAGCGTCGCCTCTCGATTGTTCACGGCAACGTTTTCCGGAGCACCCAGCGTGGCGAGCCGGGCCGCTTTTTCCAGCCGGGCGTATTGTTCCGAAGTCGGTTGCTGAGGGGATCCCATCTGCTTCCACGCCTCGAAGGCGTTGCTATGTTCTTCATCAATCCGGAAGTGCTCCAATCTCGCCTTCCCGTTTGCAAACGGGAAGGAACGCAAGGCCAATTCAATTTCTGCCTCCGGACCCGGCACATCGTTGTCGTGGTAATGCCACACAAGTACCGCGAGGCTGTTTCCGTCAAGGCACGCCATCGCGGCCACGTCCGCCTGTTCGCGCACGCCCGAGCGCACGATTTCGTCGAGCGGCACCGCCCCGTCGCTTTCCGCTGCCAGGCGCTGGCCGGCCATCTTGCTGAACATGCGGAAGACATTGAGCACCGGCTTGTCGATGCCGTTGCTGGCCAGTGAACGGAACCCCGCGAAGTAGGGTTGATCTTCGAATTCGAAGGCCCAGGTGAGCGCGCCTTCGAGGTTGACCCGGTGTTTTACAGCCAGCTCGTAAATCCGCGCGAAGCTGGCCGCAGTATAGCTCGAATACATCGTCCCGTTGCGATAGGCCAGTTGCGGCCCCTGACAGGCCGCGCAACCCTCCGGATCGCATTCACCGATGATGATGGGCTTCTCCTTCAATTCGGGATACGACGCCACCAGGCGGACGCCCTCCTCGATGGTGCGCAATTGGGCGGCCATGCCCATCTGCACGTGGCCGCCGACGTGTCTCGGCGCGCCTTTGGCGTGAAAGGAAACGAAGTCCAACGGCGTGCCGATGCCGCCCGTGGCGTAATTGGTTCCGCGCAAACAATGTTCCAGAAACTCGCGCATGAATCTTCCGCCATGTCCGGCCGTGTCCGGCCCGCCAACTCGCGCCCTGGGAAAGGCGCGCCGCACCCCGTCGATGGCGTAATCGTGGAGCTTGTGAAACTCCCGAGGCGTTCCGCGCCAGTAACCGATGTTGGCCTCGTTCCAGGTCTGCCAGTACCAGGTCTCGACCTCCTCGCGGCCATACCGTTCCACACAATGTTTCACCCATTGAAAGACCAACTCGCGCCACTTGTCGTAGTCCTTGGGAGGATAGGCCCAGCCGGTGTAAATCTCGTCGTAACGCGCCCTCGGCGTCCACCGGTGTTGATACGGTTCCGGCTGGATCGAGAGCGCCTTCGGCATGAAACCGATCTGCGCATACGGACGCACTCCCCGCTCCAGGTAGCTATCGAAGATGCGGTCCAGGATTGTCCAGTCGTAGATCGGCCTTCCCTCGGAATCCTCGCTGTAAGCGCCGGTCGAACCCCACTTCAAGGCAGGCGTGCCGTCGCCGGAGGTCAGCAGGCTGTGCGCGCGAAAATAGACCTGATTGGGACGCAAGGCGCCAAGTTCGGCCAGAAGCTTTTTGCCGTGCTTCATGTAGGCGTAGTTCGGCTCGTCCGCTCCAAAGAAGCGCCAGATCGGTTTCAATTCGCCCCTGGTCGCGGCGGCGTCCACACGAATTCGGACGGGAAACGAATCCTCTGCCCGGCCCGTGGCGGCTGCGAGAACCGGCCAGCCGCCGGCTTCCCAATGCAGTGATTGGATGGCGAGCATCGGCCGGCCGCGTCGCGTGCCATCATAAAAATGGCAACTGAACCTGGACTTTCCGTCCTCTTCAAAAATGCTTGCATGTCCCGGCCCGATAAACGCCCCATCCGTGCCCAGCAACAGCGTTCCTCCGCCTTCCGCCAGGTCTTTGCCCTCCTTATCCAGATAGGGCCCCGTGATTTCGCGGCTGCGACCGACTCGAATATTGTAGGTGCTGTTTGTCCCACGGCAGCAGATGCCCCAATTGACGAATAGATAATAGTAATTGCCGTGCCGGTAAATGAAGGGCGCTTCGATCTCCTCCGCCTGCGCGAGCCCATGCATCGGCGAGTCTGCCGCGCGTTTGCCGGTCACGGGATCGAGTTCGACAAGTTTGATTCCGCTCCAGAACGAGCCAAACGAAAGCCAGAGCCTGCCCCCCGGCGTCTTCGTCAGCGCCGGATCAATGGCATTGAAAGTATCCTCTCTGGCCGACTCAACCGCGATCCCATGATCGGTCCAGCCGAAGGTGGGATCGGATGGATCGAGGGTTGGATTGGAGGCGAACCCGATGGCCGACGTGTTCACGCCGAATTTCGAAACCGAGTAGTAAAGCCAATACCGGCCATTGTGATGAATGATGTCCGGAGCCCAGAAGTAACCGCGATGTCCGGCCACAACGTTCGTGATCCAGGCCGGCGGCGGATCGAACACGCGCGGCCCGCGCTCCCATTGCATCAAATCCTTTGATCGCCATGAGCTGACGCCCGGGCCGGTGGCGAACAACCAGTATTCGCCGTTGCACTTCACAATCGTGGAGGGATCATGCAGGCGGGTGTCGCGCTTCCCGTGGCGATCAAGCGCCGCTTCCAACGGCGCCGCTTCCGTGGCACCTCCCGCGGCGTCGGGAGCCTGGGCGCGCAAACAAACCGCGGCGGCGAAGAACAGGAACATCCAGACATGCGATTTCATGACGCCTGAGCCTATGCCATCCGGAAGCCAAGGGAAGTCTGAACGCGTCAACTCCTCACTCCCCCATGAACCTCTTCTCCCTGAAACTGGTAGGGACATCGCGCTGCGATGTCCCTACCCGCGCAGCAGCGGGCGGAATGGCTGCGCCGCTGAACGCGGCGCTGACGGGCGCAGCGCGCCGTCCCTATCCTAATCCGGACCGCGGGCCTCTGGCCCGCATGGCCCGCACACGGCTGTCATAGACAGCCGCCTGGAGTTTGGACATTATTTCGTGACTGGCGGCGCAATGACGAGCCGACTTTGTGTTTGCGCTGGCGGTGTCGGGCCACGAGCTGTACGCGGGGGGCGCTTTCACGACGGCGGGCGGGAACGTATCAGGCTACGCCGCTCGGGCGGTCCTGGGGGACGCGCCGGGTTACAATCAGCTTGCAGGCAC
>CAZCUL010000097.1:0-4548 GCA_964501475.1 uncultured Verrucomicrobiota bacterium
CGCGCGGTGACGGGGTCGAGGCTGAGGTTGAATTGATCTTCCCAGCGGAATGGGCTCGGCTGCCCCCGCAGCCTCGGCCTGTCGGCCTTTCGCTCCGCGAAAGCCTTTCTCGCACGCCTCCCGGCGGCTCGAATCAAAGCGCGCCTTGCTCAACGCGTTGTCGCGGTATTGCGCGCCAGGATGGTCCCGCTTTGCGGCGCTTGGCGGGATCGGCGGCGTGGGCGGCGATTTTGTAGGCGATAACGCCGTCGTTTACGTCTTTCTTGTTGGGGAGGCCGAGGTGTTCCTTGGGTCCCGCCGGAAGTTCATTTACGAATACGATTTCGGCGACGGCTGGCAGCACGAGGTGGCGGCGGAAAAGATTCTGCCGCCGGACCCGGCCTTCAAACACCCGCTCTGTCTTGCGGGCGCGAATGCGTGTCCGCCTGAAGACTGCGGCGGCATGGGAGGTTATTACGATTTGCTTGAGATACTGGCCAACCCGAAGTATCCCGAACACGCGGACGTGAAGGAATGGATCGGCGGTGGATTTGACCCAAACGAGTTTAGCTTGGATGGCGTTAATCTGGTTCTCAAACGGCTCAAGCCATGAACATTGCGCCCGGTTACGACCACATCCGGCGATGCTCGGCCGGGTGCGAGCCGCACTGGCCACCGGCTGCGCGACTTGTCCGCCGAAGCTTCAGCGAAGGCGGATGCTCTGTTATCCCGCTGCGCTTCGCCACCGGCGCGAGGTCGGCCACAGTGTGACGGCGTTCGTTCAACGTTTCGGTGCCGATGTCGGCGAACTCCGGATCTGGTCGGCCGTAATACGTGCGGGCAAACCCTGAGCCGGCGATGAACTGGTGCATGTGGCTGTTCGTCCAGCCCATCGCAATTTGAATGACGTTGTGCAACCGATCCAGCGTCATGTCCGCGCGCACGACCACGCGCCGCCGGATTGAACATCAGAGGTGTAATTCACGAGCGGCATTGTATGCACCGCGTCGCCAGCGGGCAATCAGGATGGTGGGACGATGATTGGGCCGCGTCGCCTCAATGACGCCAGCGAGCCCTTGCGGACGGCCACCCTGCAATTCGGCACTCCAGGTGCAGGGCGAACTCACCGAGCGCGCGCCGCGGGGTAGAGTGGGCTATCGAGCCGGGTCGCAGACCGTCGCCGATGCTGAAGCTCATGTCGTAGGGGCCATGATATCGCTATCCATTCGGCAGGACTTCTTTCGGCAAAACCGAAAGCACGAAATTCACAAGGTTTGTCGCCAATTCAAGAGCTTCGTCAAATTCCGTCCGGCTCGGTTCAAGCGTCGCGGACGCTCCAGGATAACGATACGCCGTCGCGTAAGGCGTCAAGGTAATGGCTGCCTCTTCGTAGCCTTTGAAACTCGCGTCGTAGCCAGCCGCCAACTCCACCAACCGCTCCACGTCATGCGAACGCTCCAAACGATGGTCGTGAAAAGCCAGAAAGCCTTTCACGGCCTTCTCGGCCGCCTGCTGGCAGTGATAATGGCCGTGTCCAGCGGACCGTCCGGCAACGCGCCGATTTCGCGGGCCGTGGTCAGGTCATTGCGCGCCTTGATGAGCCAGGCACGAACCAATTCGCGCTTGGCGTCATCCATAAATCAGACGACCGCGCTCCAGGATCTCGGCTTCAAGGGACGAACGCACGTTGCGGAAGCGTTCCAGTTCGGCGCGCGTCTTCACGAGGATGTCCTTGGCGATGCCCAAACCGCGCAGACAACGATGCGCGCGCTGGGCGCGCCGCACGGGCGACTCGTCGCTTTGGCGAACCACGACCAGCAAGTCCAGATCGCTGCCCTCGTCAGGCTGCCCCCACGCGTGCGAGCCGAAAAGCCACACCTGCTCCGGCTGGAATTCCGCCGCGAGCCTTCCGGTCACTTTATCGAGCAAGTCCTGACTGATGGTCTTCATGGGCGCAGTGTAACCTAGCTTGCGGGAGGCTGTAAATCGCCGTCCGCGCGGCGAGCTCCGGGGTGAACTGGCCGCGCCAGTCCCGCAAGGCGGGATTGCTCCGCGTCTTGTTGACGACATGCAGCTTTTGGCGGTCGAGGGTTTTCATTCAAGCGTCACGCGAACATTGAACATGAATCACCCGGTAGTCGCAAGGCTTCCGCCGCGATTGCGTCAACTCTCATCCTCATGCATCATCCGTCGCAGAAATGGCTTTAGTCAGACCACGACTGAACGATTACCACGGGCTGGCCTTCACACAAGAGGAGGCAGACTTCGCCATTCCCTTTCTCGACGACGACATCCCGCTTTACGTTGACCCGTTCCTGCTGTGGAAATCCCCTTCCATGCAGGACCAGGCGCTGCATACGGCGGTGGTCAGTTCATTCAATCACTTTGGCTGGCTCGCCAAGAACGGTAAGGAGAAGGAAGCGATTGGAGCATTGATCCGGATTTCCGAATGCCAAGAAGCCGGTTTGGGTTCGGCACGCGACAAGCACGGCAAGCGAATCGGCGAAGGGACAGCCCACGACATCCTCTCTCTTTTCAATTCGATTCCGCAGGTCAAGCAAGGCGGGTTTGAACACATTGAGGAAATCCAATTGTTCGTGGACCAAATTGGAAAGGACCGCGTCAGCGACCTGACCTGCAGCCTGACGAAATCGTTCCTCATCGATTTCACGATTGACCAATGCACAAAGTGCGGCATTCCGACGAAAGAGGTAACTCTCGACGGCGTTTTCGATTACACGGCCAAGGCGTTCAAGAGTGAAAAGCTCCTGTTACCGGTCAACCCGGCCACAAATGCGCCCCTGCTTCTTATCCCGAAGCGCTGGCTACGTTTTTCCCCGTGGATCAACTACGACGATTATTTTGCTGCCGCCTGTGTGAAAGACGGAACGACGCCCAAGGAGCGCGTCGCCGTCCTCCAATTCAACCGTCACCATTACGACATGGTGCAAGCCTACGTGCAGCAGAAGGAACGCACGCAAGCCGACTGCAAGAACGACCCGCTGTTCAGGCCGATTGCCGTCACGTCAGCCAAGCGGAAGGTCGAAGAAATCAAGAAGCTGCCGAGCGGCAAGAACGACAACGCAGACAAACGATACGAAGAATGTGTTTGCCAGCTACTGGCGTCTCTGTTTTATCCGCAACTCGATTTCGCCGCGGAACAGAGCCGAACGGATTCCGGCGCACTGATTCGTGATTTGATTTTTTACAACAATCGCTCGTTCGACTTTCTGAAGGATATTTTTGATACCTACGGCAGCCGCCAGCTTGTTTTTGAACTGAAGAATGTCCGGGAGGTTGAGCGCGACCACGTCAATCAGTTGAACCGTTACCTGAAGGACGAGTTTGGAAAACTCGGCGTGCTGGTCACTCGGAATCCACTGCCCAAGCACATTCACAAGAATACAATCGATTTGTGGTCTGGCCAGCGGCGGTGCATCATCGCGCTGACGGATGCGGACCTGGAAATGATGGTCACGGTGTTTGAGAGCAGGCAACGCCTTCCAATTGAGGTGCTAAAGCGTGCCTACATTGACTTCACGCGCGCGTGTCCATCTTGAACGGAGCTATGAAACCAAAACCAAACGAAAAAGAGCTGGTTGGAAAGCTCATTGGACAAATCCAGGGGTTTTACGACGAAGTCAGCGTGCTTTCGAAGGGAAAGCCAGACAATCCTCTGAACGCATTTAAGCTGAAACTCATCAACGAAAAACTGACCGAGGCGAATGGTGTGCTCGTTGGCGAATATCAACCTCTGAAAGGTTTCACGGTTTTTGACGACACAGCCCTTCCCACCAACAGCGATGTCGTCATGGTTCTGTCGCAATACCTAACTCGTCTTAAATCTTGGCGGAACAACATGTCTTCAATTGCCAGAGTTGTCGATTTGGACCAATAACGATTATGAAGCGAAAGGAGATAGACGAGTTTGAGACGCTTCAGGGGCAACTCCATTCTTTCTACTCAGAGATGAACACGCTATCGAAAAAAAGTCCGAACGATGCCCTGAACAAGTTCAAACTCGGACTGGTAAATTCGGTCCTAAAGAAGGCCAACATGTTCTTGGGCGCGGAACGCCGACCGTTTGCAGATTTTGAATCCTTTGACGAATCCGTCATACCTTCGACAAGTGATGTGCTCGTCGTAGTTTCACAATATCTAAGCGCTTTTGAAAAACTTCGCGCGGAGAATATTGACGATGATCACGAGGGGTGGTTTTGGCGTGTCCCGGAAGGAGGACGGAGAATTCCAACCGGACCACCTAAAAAATTGGATCAGTAAGAGGTTGGTTTTTACTAATACTTCACGCCTTCGCGTAAACCTCCGCGCCCTTCTCCACAAACTCCTTCCACTTTTCTTCCATTCCCTTTTCGACGCCTCTTCCTCTGCAATGCCTTGTTCCGCTGCATATTTCCGCACGTCTCGGTTATCTTCATGCTGCAAAAGTGTGGCCCACACATTGGAACAGAAGTGCGCGGTTTTTGCGCCTTCCTGCGGGAGCGTCTCGTCGTGTAACTCGCGCGCGGTGACGGGGTCGAGGCTGAGGTTGAATTGATCTTCCCAGCGGAA
>CAZCUL010000098.1:0-4769 GCA_964501475.1 uncultured Verrucomicrobiota bacterium
ATTCGTGGAAATCATCCCTCCGAAAACCCGCAGGACTTTGCGCAATAAGTGGTTCCAGAGGCATCGGCGCTTTCCGATCTTGATAAAGCAAATGTGCCAGGTGTGTTTTCGTTCCCAATCTTCTAGTTCTAGTCCACACCCCGTCTGCTGAAAAAGGTGTTGTTCCCCGACTCCGGTCCCAGGCCGGGAAACTCGCGCAGATACCGGTGGCCGAGCGTCAGGCTCCAGATATCGTTGGGCGTGAGAGCGGCGTAATGGTTCGCCTCGTTCAATCGCCCGCCGTTCAAATCGTAACGCGTTTCCGAATTAAGCGTCAGCCAGGCGAAAGGCCGCAGGTCCATGTCCGAGTAAAGGTCCGAAAATCGGCCCTGCCCCCCGCGAGGATCGAGCCGCCAATCCGCATACAACGCCCAGTCAACGACATGATCGAGCGTGCCCTGGCGTTTGGTCTGGAGCTTATTGCGCAGCCCGAGACGAACCACGTTTTGGCTGTCGATGGCATCAATGGCGTTGAAGTCGGGGAAGGTGATCGGCAACAACCGGGTGGTCGGGACTTCATAATCGAATTGGGGCAATTCCGGCGGCCGTTCGGTTGGGCGGGGCACAAACGAATAGTTAAGCGAAGGCTGGATAATATGCCGCAGGCCATCGATGTCCCAGAATGAACTGCGGACACCCTGCCAGAGACGCGAGGCCTTCCATGAAACCTCGGCGCCGGTATTGAACACGGCGCGCCCTTGATCATCCATGGTGGTCCCCGGGCCGTGGGTTTCTCCGTAATGTGTGAGGCGCCCTCCCGCGCGCGGCGTCACGTTCAACCAGCCAAAAAAGGTTTTCGGCAAAAGAACCTGGTGAAACGTATCGCCGCGAACGGCGGAGAAGCGATCGGTGGCGTCGTCGGCAAACTTGCGCCGGTAATAGCCGAAGGTGCTTTCGCTTTCGTAGTAGAAGGGCGAATTGCCGATTTGCTGGGGCAGGCCGGTCAGCTTCAAGTCCGGCAGACGCTCCACCGTCTCAAAAAAGTCGTTCACCCGCGCCTGGACCAGCAAATTCAGATTCCAATTATCCCACTGCTTTTCCAGCTCGGCATAGCTGTTGGGTTGAACGTTGTCCCGGTATTCGGATTCAAAAAAGTCGCGGATGATGCGCGAATCACTTTGGTAGCGCACCATCGCCTTGGCGACGAGATTCGAGCGGATATCCACCCGGTGAGAAAAGTAAATGCGCTGGCGATCGTCGTCGATGGCGTTGCCGTTCTCGTCTTCGCCGGGCCGGTCGTCGTTCAGGTAATAGTACTTGAAAGTGCCTTCGCCCCAGCGCGGCAGGTGCCAATTCAAGTCGGGTCCGAGCCCGATACCGCGCTTGAGTCGCGCATCCAAATGAATCGCTCCATCGAGCCGCTCGCTCCAATACCATTCATAGGCAGTGAGCAGAAAAGGGCCGTGCGCGCTCCGATAACCGGGCGTGAACGAAAACCGGTTCGGGCGGTGTTCGAGGCTGCGCCGGTAATAGGGAAAGTAGAACACCGGCGTGTTCCCCAGGTAGAGTAGGGCATTTTTGGCAGTGATGTATTCCCCGGGGACCACCACCAGTGTTTCGGCGCGGACCCGATACCCCGGACGCTCGTAATCGTCGGTGGTTACAAACGCGTTGCGCCCCACATAAACGCCGGCTTCGTGATCGCCCGCCACCACCGAACCGCCTGCGAGAAAGGGTGGTTGGCCGGTGCGAAAACCGCGCCCCGCCATCTCGCCGGTTCTCAGGTTGTAACGCACCGACGCCCCCTGCCAAAGATGGTTGGCTTGTTGAATCCGCACGTCCCCTTCGGCCTGCACCTCGCCGGTGAACTGGTTGATGACCGCCCGCTTTGCCGTGAGGACAACGTCGCCGTATCTCACCACTACGCCGTTGGTGGCCGTGGCAATGCCGCTTTCGAAATTGAACTCCGCTCCATCCCGGGACTCGATGATCCAGGCTCCTTCGGGAGCTTCCGCCCCTTGCAGGAACGCCGCGCTCGCGGATAGAACCAGCGCGAGGAGGGTGGCGGCGATTCGTTGCATTGGCGCGCAAGGTAAGCAAAAGCGTTTCGGCCTGCCAAGGGATTTGAATGAAAGGGGCCGGCGCAGCGCACGGGGCATTGCTCTTTGGTCGAAGCCGGCATTCTCACGGCCAAGGGCGAAAGTGCGTCTGCTGAAGAAGAGGAACTCTCGGCCTGCCCGGTAAGCGTCGTCGGTGCTGAAAGGCCGCTGGTGCGCCCAGTTGTTGCGGACTGTCCGCAACTCGAATGGGCGAAGGCCGGCGGTCAGCATTTCAGCGCCTTGCCAACTCGTTCCTGGTTCGTGACAATGGAGGCATTTGGAGTGGCGCTTCTGAGTCTTCATCTGAACCCGGGCTCCTCCTCTCCCGCCCTTCGGGCACCTTCTCCTCGATCCCAAATGGAGGAGAGGAGAGAAGGCGGCGGGCTGTGATGGCAGTGTGCAGGCTTGCCGCCAAAAAGCGCGTCGGCTAGCGTGCGCCTGATGAGTTCAGAGCTTGCGGGCCGGTTTCCCGCCTATCGACCGCGGCGATTGCGTGCCACGCCCGCCTTGCGCCGCCTGGTGACCGAGACGCGCCTGAGCGCCGATCAGTTGGTTCTGCCGCTTTTTGTCCGTCCCGGGCGAAACGTCCGACAGGCTGTCCAGTCGATGCCGGGCGTGTTCCAACTGTCGTCCGACGAACTGGTCCGCGAATCGGTCCGCGCGTTCGAAAACGGCGTGAACGCGATCCTGCTGTTCGGCATTCCGGAACGAAAGGACAACCGCGCCAGCGGGGCTTATTCGGCAAAGGGCATCGTGCAACGGGCCGTGCGGGAACTGAAGAAGGAGCTGCCACAGTTGCTGGTGATCACCGACGTCTGTCTCTGCGAGTACATGAGTCACGGGCATTGCGGCATCGTGGAGCGGCGGTCGGGTCAGGTTCGCGTTCTAAACGATCCTTCCTTGAAGTTGCTTGCTCAGGCTGCTGTGAGTCACGCCGAAGCAGGCGCCGACATGGTGGCGCCGAGCGACATGATGGACGGGCGGGTGCGGGCTATGCGTGAAGCCCTGGACAAAGCCGGTTTTACCGAACTGCCCGTTATGTCCTATGCCGCCAAGTTCGCCTCGGGTTTTTATGGGCCTTTTCGCGAGGCGGCGGAATCGGCGCCGCAGTTTGGCGACCGGCGCAGTTACCAAATGGATCCGCCGAACGCCGAAGAAGCGTTGCGCGAGGTGGCGCTGGATATTCAAGAAGGGGCGGACATCGTCATGGTGAAACCGGCGCTGGCCTACCTGGATATCCTTTATCGTGTGAAGGAGCGTTTCGGGTATCCCACCGCCGCCTATGCGGTCAGCGCCGAATATTCAATGATCAAAGCCGCGGCCGCCAAAGGATGGATCGATGAGAAGGCGGTCATGCTGGAAAGCCTCCTGGCGATGCGGCGGGCCGGAGCGGACATCCTGATCACTTACGCGGCGGTCCAGGTGGCGACGTGGTTGATGGAAAAATAAGGGAGAGCAGTCAAAGGGTTACTGCGTGCTTTGCATGACAACAAAAATGAGCAAAGCCACCAGGGCCACGAAGACGACGACTGCCAGGGCCACGAAGACGCGCGTCGCCTTATTGCTCTTCTTTCCGAAGGCCTTATTTTCCTCCAGGCTGAGGGGGCGAGTGCCCTGAAGCTCGTCCACCTTGATCCCCTGCGGAATGACCTTCGTCTGATCAAGCAGTTCCTTGGACTTTCCGGGGGCAGCTTCACCGGACTCCAAACGCATCTCGATCATGCCAACCCTGAGGATTTGCCCCGGCTTGAGCGGCGCTTCGGTAATGCGTTCCCCGTTGATGAAGGTGCCGTTGGTGGAATCGAGGTCGTGCACGATCACGTCCTTGCCGCGCAGGAGGATCTCGCAATGATGGCTCGACACCGATGGTTCGGGGATCTCGAAGGCATTGTCTGGCACTCGACCTACGGTAGTCTTCTCAGCTTTGAGTTCGTAAGTCCGGCCCGTTAACCCCTCGCTAAGCAGGACAAGTCGTGCCATAAGGACTGTTCGTGCAGGCGATTATCCCCCTCGACTCCTTCAAGTCAAACGGTTTGTTCACTTGCAACCCGGCTTGCAGGCCCCGCTGGAAGCCGGCCCTCGAATTATAGCCATGACATTCTTCGCGGCAGTGCCCAATGGAAACAGTCGCTTTGACGGTCTGACGGGGTTGCACATTGCGCTGGGGGGCTCCGGCCAGCTACGCTCTTTCAACCTTGATTGTCATGGAACGGAAAAAAAAGGGCATTGCTCGGTTTGCGTCAGTGGTAGCCGAATGTGGGCGCCCGGAAGTCGTGACGCTTTGGACCAAGCCGGAAGCCAACCAGGAGTTCAGCCGCGCGCGACGGCAAAATCGGATCATGACGGTGAAACAGGAAACGGTGGGAACACGCAAGGATTTTGGATTGGCGGGCTTTCATCCGGAAAAGAATGTTTCCTTCCTTGTCTTTCCCAAGCCTATCGATCCATTTGAAGGCAAGCGAATTGTGGGGATCGACTACGGTTTGTTGAAGCGCGAATCGGATGACACGGATGACCGGCGGCCAAAGCGCCGCGCAAAAAAGAAAAGATGACCTACTGGCCGGCCGAAGCGTTTTCTACCATTTTTCGGAACGCCTCCTTTTCCGCTTTCACCAGTTCACCGGGACCGGTCATGCGCACAAAAACGTCGCCTCGCTCGCTTTCCAGGATGGCCCCCTGGAGCATCGAGTT
>CAZCUL010000099.1:0-6104 GCA_964501475.1 uncultured Verrucomicrobiota bacterium
CGTCGAGATGCCATTTACCGAACATTCCCGTGGCGTATCCGGCGGTTCTGAGCTGATTGGCAATTGTTTTCCGGTCCCGCGGAAGTTGGGTTCGGTTTTCCGGCACGAGCATTTTTCGCTGCGCGGCTTTTCCGCGCTCCAGCGATCCCACAGTGTAAACGCCGGTTCGCGGAGGATACTGGCCGCTCATGAGGGCCGCGCGCGTGGGGGTGCAGTTCTGGCAATTGTGGTAATTCATCAGCCTCATCCCCTCCGCCGCCAGCCGGTCGATGTTGGGCGTTTCGTAATACTTCGATCCCATGCAGCCCAGGTCGCTCCATCCCAGATCGTCGGCGAGAATGAATACGATGTTTGGCCGTGGTTCGGGCGCCGCCGTCGCTTCCCCTTCGCTCAACAGTAGCAACGGTAGAAGGCAAACTCCGCATCTGAGCAATGCTCGAAATCGACCCCGGACCGGCCAAGAACTGAAATGGAGCATTATTCCTTTATGCCCGCTTTCGCCAACTACGACAACGAAGAACTGTCCGGCGGGGGCCTCAGGTCATTCCTGCACAGTGATTTTGTTGGGCGGGACGGTGCTCATCGGTGAGGACGTCGCAATCGTGGGGTTCACTGCATCCGGTTTGCTCGGCTTTTTCATTCGACTCGGACACACTTTCCGTAGATCCCATTGGGGCCGATCCAACCGTTGATGCGTCCGCGATTGTTCCCAATCTGGAATCGGTCGCCCTGTCTGGCTTTGATGAGGTGGATGTACTGGTGGCCGTTGACCTTGCACAGGACGATATCACCAACCTCAAGGTCGTCAGCATGCGCAGGCACAACGGTGCATAGCTGCCCCGACTCAATCTTCCCGCTCATGGAATTCCCACGCGGGCGAAATTGCACCGTCTCACCCTTTCGAAGTTTATCGATATAGGGAGTGGCCCACCCCATTGCTTATGCCGGACCACAAGCTGAGACACGCCGGGCCGATGACGTGGACCGCGAAGCGGAACCAACCTGTCCGCCATAGCTCCAGCGACGGCGGAAAGCGTCAACCGGCGTTGTCTCCAGCGGCGGGTTCGTCGATTCAGGGTTCATCATCCGAAATCCTCAATCCTCTCGGTCGTACGTGCTTCGCACGTGTCGTCGCGGCGACGTTTGCCGGCTGCACCGAAATCAGATCACAGCCGCTGACGGCTGACACCTAAAAACTCAGGCATTCCGGGTACCCGCCTTCTGCCTTTGCCTCCTACCGTTCAAATGTGCACGGCGCGGAGTGACGCTTTGGGGAATTCGCATTGCTTCTCGACCCCGCAGAGCGCCGAGGGGCCGCGCGTCGAAAGTTCGCGAACCATCCGGTGTCACTCGTAGCGCAGTGACTCGATGGGGTCAACGTTTGCCGCCTTCCACGCCGGATAACTGCCAAAAAGAATGCCCACCACGGAACAAATAACCAGCCCCAACACCGCCCAATCCACCGGCACGGCTGGCGGCAGTTTAAGGAAATACGCTGTGGCATTGCCCCCGGCGATACCGAGCAGCACTCCGAGCACTCCGCCGATCTCACAGAGCACAATCGCTTCGACAATGAATTGGGTCATGATGTTGCGCTTCTTGGCTCCCACGGCCCTCCGAATGCCAATTTCGCGGGTTCTTTCCGTGACCGACACGAGCATGATGTTCATGATCCCAATCCCGGCGGCGAGGAGCGCAATCGAGCTCACGACCACCACTCCCAGGCGCACCGCCAGCGTCACCGCGTTGAATTGGCCGATGAGCGAATCGTTCGAAAAAATCTCGAAATCGTCTTCCGCGCCCGGTTCCACTTTTCGAATGGCCCGCAGAATCCCGCGCACCTGCTCGACGGTATCCTCGTAAGTGGCCGCATCCGGCGCCTGCACCAGAATGGCCAGGCTGCGCCAGGCCCGGCCGTAGCGGTTCAAACCGGTCGTGATTGGAATGACTGCAAAATTATCCTGATCGCTGCCCAACAACTGACCGCGCGGTTCCAGCACCCCCACGACGGTATGGTTGATGCCGTCGAGCTTGACCCGCTCGCCCACGGCCGTCCCGAAAGGAAACAACGTTTCAGCCAGGCTCGCCCCGAGCACGCAAGCCGTGTTGGCGCTATCGACATCCTGCTGCATCAGGGCGCGTCCGGCGCTCACCACCCAGTTGCGCGCGGGAAAGCTTCCGGGTGTTTCGCCCAAAACCTGCACGGTCGGCGGCGTTTCGGCATAACGCGAACTCACCTGTCCGCCCCAGAAACGTTCCTCGAAGCCGACGAATCGGGCCAGAGTGGCGCGTTCCCGGATGCGTTCTGCATCTCCCAGGGTGATGTTCTTTCGCCGCCAGAATTTCTGAAACCCGTCCGGGCCGCCAAAATAGACGCCCGGCCATTTATGCACCTGGAAGGTGTGGCTCCCCAATTGGCTGAGTTCGCGCTCGATGTTGTTCTTGAGAACCCGCATGGCAGTCATCACCACGATGATTGAAAACACCCCCACCAGCACTCCCAGAACGGTCAGCGCCGAACGCAATTTGTGCGTCGCGACCGCCGTGAAGGCCATGCGCAAACTTTCTTTGATTTCGGTCCTGAACACGGTCGTTATTCCTGCCGCAGTGCATCCACCGGGTTCATCCGCGCAGCCCGCCAGGCAGGAAGAAAACCGGAAATGATTCCGGTAAGCGCCGCCACCAACAAGGCGGCTCCCACGACTACCGGAGAGAGCGTTGCCGGCAGAAATCGTTTCATGAAGAGCGTCACGGGCCAGGCGATTCCCAGCGCGACCACGGCGCCGAGCAGGCAAATGGAGGCGGCCTCACTCAGGAATTGCACGAGGATGGCGCGCCGTTTCGCTCCGATGGCTTTGCGGATGCCGATTTCGCGGGTTCGTTCCGCCACGGACACGAACATGATGTTCATGATGCCGATGCCGCCCACGAACAAAGACAATCCGGTGATAAAGAGTCCGACCGCCGCGATGGTTCCAGCCACCCGGTGAAAGGTTTCAACAAAGGCTTCCTGCTGGTTGATTGCAAAATCGTCCTCGGCCGTGGGAGGCACGCGCCGCAGCTTGCGGAGGATGCCGCGCAGTTCCTCCCTGGTTTCTTCCAGCGAGGCGAGGCCGGAGGCCTTCACCTGGATTTGAAAATCCGGAAAGCTCCGGAAACAGGCGATGAACTGCTGGACGGGCACCACCACCTGGTTGTCGAGGCTGAATTGTCCGAGGAAATTGCCCTGCTTCTCCAATACTCCCACCACTTCGAACGCGTAATGGGTGATACGCACCTGGTTTCCCACCGCCGATTTGCCGAGAAAAAGATTCGTAGCCACGGCCGCCCCCAAGACGCACACCGGCCGCCCGCCGGCCACTTCCGCCGCGCTCAGGAACCGGCCTTCCGTCACGCCCACGCCGCTGGTCAGAAAGAACTGGTCGCTCGTCCCAATGACCGTGACCAAATCCGAGCGCCGATCCTCGAATTGGACCGGGCGGCGGGTCATGGCAAACGGCACCACGGCGCGAGCGGAGGTGAGTTCTTCGCGCACGGCCTCGACCTGGGCGAACGTAATGGGCTGCCGGTTGCGCGTCCGAAGCCAGTCCTCGCGGGAATGGTTGAACCAGGAGTTGCGTTCGACGTAAAGAACGTCGGCTCCGATGGCGGAAATGCTGTTCAGAAACGCCCGATTCAGCGCCTGGATGGCCGTTCCCATAAGGGTAACCGTCAGAATGCCAATGACGATGCCGAGCGTTGTCAGGACCGAGCGCATTTTATTCGCCCGAATGCAGGACCAGGAAATCCTCAGGCCTTCGAGCAGCTCCCGGAACAGGTTCATGGCTCGGCTAAAAGAGGGTCCGACAATCAGATGAATTCAGCGCTCCGACAGCGGCGCGGCTCCCCGGGAATGCCGTATTCCTAAACGAGAGTGCAGCCATTCATCCTTTCAAGTCTTCGGATCTCCCGGAGGTCACTGAGAATGGCTCCCCCATTGCGCCTTCCGACAAATGCAGCGAATTGCCACTTGCCACTTCGTCGCTCGCGACCAGACCGTCTCTCAACCGAATGATGCGGCGGGCATGGCGCGCCACATTCTCCTCGTGCGTCACCAGCAGAATGGTGTTGCCCTGCCGCCAAAGCTCGTCAAACAGGGCCATGATCTCCGCTCCCGTGCGGGAATCGAGGTTGCCGGTGGGTTCGTCTGCCAGAATGATCGAAGGCCGCGTCACAAGAGCTCGGGCGACGGAGACGCGCTGGCGCTGGCCGCCGGAAAGTTCATTGGGCTGGTGATGGATTCGGTCGGACAAACCGACCCGGGCCAGAGCTTCCAGCGCCGCTTCCCGGCGTTGGCGCGATGGCACGCCCGCATAAACAAGGGGCAACTCGACGTTCCGGAGAGCATCCGAACGCGGCAGGAGATTGAAGGTTTGAAAGACAAACCCGATTTGACGGTTGCGAATCTCCGCGAGCTGATTGTCATCCATCTGGCTCACATCCACCCCGTCCAGTTCGTAACGGCCCGACGTGGGCGTGTCCAGGCACCCAATCACATTCATGAGAGTGGACTTGCCGGAGCCGGACGGTCCCATGATGGCGACGTATTCCGCGCGGCCGATTTCCAGTGTCAGGTCGCGCAAAGCATGGATCGTCTCGCTCCCCATGTGGTAAAGGCGCGCGATGTTTTGCAGGCGGATGATGCTCACGGCGGGGTGCTGCGCGCGATGGCGGCCGGTTTTTCGCCCGGCTTCACTTTCATGCCGTCCTCGAGGTCGCGGCTGATGGCCTTGTAACCGCCGGAAACGACCTCCTGCCCTTCCTCGATCCCGCCCGTGATCTCCACGTAATCGTCATCACTGATCCCGCGTGTCACCGGGACCGATTTGACCTGTCCGTCGTTCACGAGAAAGACCACTTCAACCGGTTCGTTCGCGTCCTTGGCGTTGCGTTTCTTTGACTTCGTCTCTCCCTTTACGGATTCAGGCTCCGCGTTGGAGGAGGGGTTCTTTGCCCCTTTCCCTTGGGCCGGGAGGCGGGTCGTCACGCTTTGGATCGGCACAGCCAGGACGTTGGTGCGGGAGCGCGTTTCAATCTCGGCGGTCACTGACATGCCCGGAAGGAACTTGTCCTTCTCCTCGAAACGGATCCGCACCTCAAAGCGGGTGGCCTCCTGTTGCTGCTGCTGGTTGGAATTGCCCTGGCCCGCGCCCTTGGCGGAATTGGCGATCTCGGTGACGGCTCCTTTGAAGATGCGATCTCGAAAAGCGTCCACTTCGAGACTCGCCTTTTGGCCCGGCTCAATCAAGACCACGTCGATCTCGCCGATGTCCACGCGCGCTTCCATCTTTTCCAGGTCGGCAATCGTCATCACTTCCGTGCCGGTCATCATGGCGGTGCCGACGACCCGTTCGCCCAATTCGGAGTTCAATCTGCTGACCGTTCCGGTGATCGGCGAATGAATGGTGGTTTTGGAAAGCTCTTCGTCCGATCGTGCCAGCGCTGCGCGAGCCACCTCGACCTGATGCTCGGCAGCCGCATAGGAAGCCCTGGCAACTTCGTAATTGGTCTTGAATTCAAGAAAGGTGGAGTCGGACAAAAGGCCGCCCTCAAACAACTGTTTGTTGCGGGTGAACTCCGCATCGGCTTTGGCCAGGTTGGCCGCGGCCAATTCCTGGCTCGCCTGCGAGGACATGAAACGGGCTTCTTCGGATTTGCGGTTCGCCACGTAGCTGTCCGGCTTGATGCGGAGCAGCAGATCGCCCTTCTTCACTTCCTGGCCTTCCTTGACCGCGAGTTCGATGATTTCGCCGCTGACCTCCGGGCTGATTTTTACCTGAACCACCGGCTGAATGCGGCCATTAGCGACCACCTTTTCCGTGATGGTCCGGCGAGCCACCCGCTCCGTCTGCACCGGGAGGACCTCCTCGTTCCGCTTCAGAAAAGCCGTTGTGCCCAAGCCGACCAGGGCCAGGCCAATGACGGTGAAGACCAGAATCTTTTTTCGTTTCATCGCGCGCTCTTACTCAAATAGACACGGGAAGATGAAGTTTGTTGCCGTGAAATTTCCATGGCCATCATGATTGAAGAGTTCAAAACGCCCAGCCGAACCCCAAAACGCTCGC
>CAZCUL010000100.1:0-3154 GCA_964501475.1 uncultured Verrucomicrobiota bacterium
GCGCCTTCGAGTTTGTGAAGGGGCCGGTTTTTGCCAACATTGTTCTGGCTGACGAAATCAACCGGACGCCGCCCAAGACGCAGTCTGCGCTGCTCGAAGCGATGCAGGAACAAAGGGTGACGGCGGGGGGGAGGCATTTTCCGCTGCCGCTGCCGTTTTTCGTTTTGGCGACGCAGAACCCGATTGAGCAGGAGGGCACCTACGCGCTGCCGGAAGCGCAGTTGGATCGATTCATGTTTTTGATCCAGGTCGATTATCCGAACCTGGAAGAGGAGCGGCGCATTGCCCGGGAAACGACCGGGGCGGCTTTGCCGGCGTTGCAGAAATTGGTCAGCGGTGAGGAGGTTATTGGTTACCAGGACCTGGTCCGGCGGGTGCCGGTGCCGGATCATATTTACGACACGGTGGTGGACCTGGTGCGGTTGTCGCGTCCGACTTCCGAGCAGGCGCCCGATTGGATCAGGAAATGGGTGACGTGGGGTGCGGGGCCGAGGGCGGTGCAGTATTTGATCCGGGGCGCCAAGGCGCGAGCGGTTTTGCGGGGAAGTTACCTGGTGCGGATGGAAGATGTGGAAGCGGTGGCCCAGCCGGTGTTGACGCACCGCATTTTGACCAACTTCCAGGCGCAGTCGGAAGGGGTCACCAGCGAAAATATCATTGAGCGGTTGCTCGAGACGATTCGCGGAGAAGGTGGCCGTGGCTGATCCGGGGGAAAGAGCTTTTCTGGATCCGCAAGTGCTGGCGCGGCTGATGCGCCAGTTTCTGCACGCGCGGATGCCCATGGAAGGCAACATCTCCGGCCATCATAAAAGCCCCCATCGCGGATCCAGTGTCGAGTTTGCGGAATACCGCAAATACGTGCAGGGAGACGACATTCGGCGGCTGGATTGGAGGGTTTACGGGCGGACGGACCGGTTTTACATCCGTGAATTCGAGGCGGACACCAACCTGCGAAGTTACCTGGTGCTGGATGGCAGCGCCTCGATGGGTTTTGGAAGTCCCCAGACCAAGATCGACTATGCGCGCAAACTGATCGCGACGCTGGCCTATCTGGTGGTGCAGCAGGGCGACGCGATAGGTTTGCAATGCTTCGGCGAGAAGACGGTTTGCGATGTGCCGCCACGGCGCAACCCGTCGCATTTGCGGCACATCTTCGATCACCTCGCCAAGGTCGAGCCGGCCGGGGAGACGCGCCTGATCCCGGCCTTGCACGATTTCGCGGAGAAGATTTCCCGGCGCGCGCTGGTGATTATTTTCTCGGATTTGTTTTGCGATATCGAGGAGTTGTTGAATTGCTTTCAGCATTTGCGGTTTCGCAAGCACGACCTGGCGGTGTTTCATCTGTTGGACCGGAGAGAACTGGAGTTTCGCTTCGACCGTCCCATGCGCTTTGTGGATATGGAAAGCCCGGGAAGTCTGCTGGCCGAGCCGGCCATCATTCGCACGCACTACTTGAAGCAATTGGAGGAATACCTGGAGCGGCTGCGGTCGGGCTGCAATCAATTCCAGGCCGATTATCGCCGAGTGACGACCGACCAGGATTACGAAAAGGTGCTGGCGGATTTTCTCGTCGAGCGCTCCCGGAACAAAGGAGCCCTGGTGAGCAAATGAAAGCTGGAATCCATGGGCCCGCCGGCAACCGGCGTCAGGAGGCCCACCTGGGCGTTGGGCAGAGAGGTGGGACCTTTCTCACGCCGCCTTCCGCAATTCAAAGGGGTTTGAGACGAAGTGCGGCTCGGGGCGCTTCGCGATTGCGGACATTGGCTATGATCCTCTGCTTTGCCACGGCTGTCGCGCTCTCCGCTGCTCCCGGGGAAAAGCTTTGGTCGTTTGCCACTGGGCACTACGTATTTTCTTCGCCGGCGATTGGGCCGGATGGAACCGTTTATTTTGGCAGTTATGACCGGAAGGTCTATGCGCTGCAATCGGACGGGACAAAGCGATGGGAGTTTGCGACCGAGGGCGGCGTGCAATCCTCTCCGGCCATTGCGCTGGATGGAACCATCTACATTGGCTCGGACGACCAGCATCTGTATGCCTTGAATCCCGACGGCACACTCAAGTGGAAATTCGCCACGGGCGGACGCATCTCGTCATCCCCCGGTCTCGGGCCGGACGGTACGATTTACGTGGGCTCGTGGGACAAGAATCTCTACGCGCTCCATCCGGACGGCACGAAGAAATGGGCCTTTACCACGGGCGGCAACATCCATCGCTCATCTCCGGCTATTGGCGAAGATGGCACGGTTTATATTGGGGCGAACGACAACAAGCTCTACGCGGTGAACGGCGACGGCAGCAAAAAGTGGGAGATGACCACGGAAAAATTCATTTATTCCTCACCGCGCCTGGGGGCCGATGGCACGATCTACGTTGGATCACGCGATGGAAAACTTTACGCCGTTCAGCCCAATGGAGAATTGAGGTGGAGCTTCGAAACCGGGAATTTCGTTTCCTCTTCGCCGGCCTTCGGAGCGGATGGAACCATCTATATGGGCTCGGCCGACAACAGGCTCTACGCCTTGACGCCGGACGGAAAGAAGAAGTGGGAGTTCGCCACCGGGGGCCACGTGGAATCGTCGCCTGCGGTGGGTCCCGATGGAACAATTTATTTTGGCTCCTACGACAACAAGCTCTATGCGCTGAGTCCCGAAGGGGAAAAGAAGTGGGAGTTTGCCGCCAATGGCGGCGTGGGCGGCTCACCGGCGCTGGCAACCGACGGGACGGTTTACGTGGGGTCGGATGACCGAAGTTTTTACGCGATCACCGGCCTGGTGCCCGAGACTGCGCCCGCACATCCCGTTTTCCGGCGCGATTCGAACTGGGCGAAGTCCGGCGCGGTCAAACCGACGCCGCCGGACGCGCCACTCGAGGTCGCCGCCAGCCAGGGAGACTCGCTCAGCCGCATTCGACTGAGCTGGCAAAGCGCGGCACGAGCCAGCAGTTATGAGATTTGGCGCGGCACGAATGCCGACAGCGCCGGCGCGGTGCGGCTGGTGGAATCGGTAGCGGGCACCACCAGCTACGACGATGCGGAGGTGCGGGATGAAATCACTTACTTCTATTTTTTGAAGGCGAGGAATTCGGCGGGTATGAGCGAATTCAGCAAGCCCGCCTCCGGGTTCCTTCGCAGCCGCGTTCCGGGCGACAGGCT